>CAJJAX010000035.1 GCA_905182155.1 uncultured Pseudomonadales bacterium | reverse complement strand
TATCCGCAAAAATGCCTTCGCTGCTCGTCGCAATCGGCGCCGTCTTGGGATATTCGGCCAGCATGAGTGAGGGCCCGCGTCTTAAGGTTGTTGGGAGCTTTTGCCAAAGTTCCTCTGTAATGAAAGGGATGAAGGGATGAGCCAGTCGCAACGTTGCTTCGAGTGTTTCAAGCAGGCAGGTTTGGGTGCCGGCTTTCTCAGCATCGCTTGCCGTCTCGGAAAGCAGGACTGGCTTGCAGAGTTCCAAATACCAATCACAGAATTCGTCCCAGACAAACTCATAAATATATTTGGCGGCTAAATCGAAACGATAGTCGTTCATCGCCTGATTAACCGCGTTGCTGGTTTCTTGGAATTTCAGGCGGATCCATTGATCCGCAACAGACTCAACGGGATGATCGCTTTGGGTCAGCTCAGCGGTGCTCATCAAAACATAGTTAGCGGCGTTCCAAAGTTTGTTGCAAAAGTTTCGGTAGCCCTCCACCCGTTTTAAGTCGAACCGCATGGAACGGGCGCTGGTTGCAATCGCGCAGAACGTAAACCGCAGCGCATCGGTACCATAGGCCGCAATGCCATCGGGGTATTCTTTGCGAGTCGCACGCTCGATTTTTGCCTGTTGTCGTTCTTGAAGTAGGTTTTCGGTTCGTTTTTTGATCAAGGCTTCGGCGGATATGCCGTCAATAATGTCCATCGGGTCGAGACCGTTGCCCTTGGATTTCGACATTTTCTGCCCTTCGGCATCGGTAACCAGGCCGTGGATGTACACTTCCTTAAACGGCACTTCATCCATGAATTTCAAGGTCATCATGATCATTCGAGAAACCCAAAAGCTGATGATGTCGTGGCCTGTCACCATCAGGTCGGTTGAATGAAACGTTTTGAGTGCGGCCGTGTCCTCGGGCCAGCCAAGGGTCGAAAAAGTCCAAAGGGCTGAGGAAAACCAGGTGTCCAAAACATCCTCATCTTGACGAAGACGAACGGCGTCGCTCAATTGGTATTTTGCTCGAACCATCGCTTCAGATTTCCCGACAAAAACCTCGCCAGCATCGTTGTACCAGGCTGGGATACGATGGCCCCACCATTGCTGCCGGGAGATACACCAATCCTTGAGATCTCGCATCCAAGCGAAGTAAATGTTTTCGGCTTGCTTTGGATTAAACGTAATGTCGCCATTTTCAACGGCTTTGATCGCAGGTTCAGCGAGGGGCCCAACCTGAACAAACCACTGATCGCTCAGCAATGGTTCAATCACCACCCCTGATTTTTCGCCCCGGGGCACCATCAGCTTATGGTCTTCGACTTTGGCCAGCAAACCCGCCGCATCCAGGTCTTCGACAATTTTTCGGCGAGCATCGAATCGATCCAGGCCTCGATATTGGGCGGGCGCATCCGCCGCGATGGTGCCATTGGCATTCATGATACTTTGCAGCGGGAGGTTGTGGCGCTGGCCGACGTCGTAATCGTTGAAGTCGTGGGCGGGCGTGATCTTTACGCAGCCGGTACCAAAACTTGGATCGACATAATGATCCGCTATCACGGGGATCACTCGATCGCTTAGCGGCAATGAAACGGTCTGCCCGATTAAGTGCTTGTAGCGAGGGTCGTCTGGATGAACGGCCACCGCCGCATCGCCGAGCATCGTCTCAGGTCGAGTAGTTGCGACTTCGATAAAGGTATCGGGCAGGTCCGTCATTGGATAGCGGATATGCCATAGAAAGCCGTTTTCTTCCTCCGAAATCACTTCAAGGTCCGAAATCGAGGTTTCTAGTTTGGGATCCCAGTTCACCAAACGTTTGCCGCGGTAAATCAACCCCTCGTCAAATAGACGCGTAAAGACTTCAATGACGGCGAGGCTTAACCCTTCATCTAGGGTAAAGCGTTCGGTCTCCCAGTGCAGGGAGGCGCCCATCCGACGGAGCTGTTGACTGATCTGACCGCCGGACTGGTCTTTCCAGGCAAAAGCCCGTTCGATGAAGGCGTCTCTGCCAATATCCAGCGGTTTGAGATTCTCTTTGGCTAATTGTTCGGCAACAATTAACTGCGTTGAGATGCCGGCATGATCCGTGCCCATCTGCCATAAGGTGTTGTACCCTTGCATGCGCTTTCGACGAATGACCGCGTCAACCAAGCTGTGCTGGAAAGCATGGCCCATGTGCAAGGTGCCGGTGACATTGGGCGGTGGAATTGCAATTGAAAAAGCGGGGCCTTCGCCGCTGGGCGCGAAATAACCAGCGGATTCCCAGCTCTGATACCAGCGCTGCTCTAGGGTTTTTGGATCGTACTTTTCCATGGGGCTCTGTGGGACTAAAAAGCAGAAGTATACACGCGAGTTCGCCTAAAGATCAGGTTCTTTAGGTGGGGAGGGCGTGGGGTTAAGCAAATCGATGATTTCAGTTAAATCGGTCACAAGGGTTTGGCTAAGTTGGCGCACGATTTGAGCCGTATACGCATCCGCAAGCTGCCGGACTTGCTGCTCGATGAAGGGGGTTTGTTCAGACTGAGGGTTAAGGGTTGCGAAAACCTCTTGGAATAGATCCAGGCTGTCAGAATCATAATCAGGATCGCTGGATGTGATTTTAGCGGCCTGGGTGGCCCCGGATGATGAACGCGCTTTTTTGGCCGTTTTTGCGCGGCGCAAAGGTGGGTTATCGCTGAGCAGTGGAATTTGATGGGCGCTTGGCATCGTTTGGTTTTTAGATTCCTCGCGGGTCATCATCCAGCCATCTTATGGTATTTTAAGGCGTAGCCTCGCGCTTTATAGAATCGAAAACTGTCCCGAGCGGATGCGCGTTTTTCGTCATCCTTTGGCACAATTTCTGCGACCCGGTTGAATCGGCTGAAAAATTCTGGGATGCCGGGGTTTAAATTGATGAGCACATCCTGATGCCGATCCGGGATCGCTTCATGACAAATTAGGATCGGCGCGCGGGCATCTGCCGTGACCCGCGCGTGGGGAATAAAGGCGGCTGCCTTAAAGCCCCACAGCAGCGCATCAAGCGAATTTGCCTCAGCTTCTGAGCTTGTGTGTACGTGAATTTGATGGCCCAGGCGGTAGACTTTTTCGATCAACCTGCAGGTGAAGACCAAGGGGTCTTCACTGGAATCAATCTGGTAGAAGTCTACTTGGGTCAAGCGGATTGACCTTCTAACTGCAAAAGATATTCGGTGAGGAGTGCAACCGGTCTGCCGGTTGCGCCTTTTTTAGTGCCCGCCCACTTAAACGAGGTGCCGGCGATGTCCATATGGGCCCACCGATATTTCTTGGCGAATCGGGCGAGAAAGCACGCGGCAGTGATGCTGCCAGCTTCCCGGCCACCAATATTTTGCATGTCAGCAAAAGCACTGTTGATCTGTGTTTGGTAGGTCTCCCAGATTGGTAGCTGCCAAGCGCGATCGCGGGTTTGTTCCCCCGCGGCAATCAGATTGCGCGCAACCTCGTCATCATTTGAGAAAACTGCGGAGGCCTGGCTACCGAGTGCCATAATAACAGCGCCGGTTAAGGTCGCGATATCCACCACCGTTGCAGGATTAAATTTTTCAACATAGGTCAGCGCGTCACATAAAACGAGCCGACCTTCGGCATCGGTATTCAGGATTTCGACCGTCTGGCCAGACATGGTTGTGACAATGTCGCCGGGTTTAGAGGCTCTTGCCGATGGCATATTCTCGGCCGCTGCCAGGACACCCACCACGTTCATTTTAGGTCCGATTTCTGCGATGGTTTTGAGCGTGCCAAAAACCGTTGCGGCACCGCACATATCGTAAATCATCTCCCACATACCCGCGCCGGCCTTCAAGCTGATGCCGCCGGTGTCAAAGGTAATGCCTTTGCCAACGAGGACATGGGGTTTAACGCTGGCAGCCGCACCCCGATATTGAATAATGATCATCTTGCCAGGCTCGTCACTGCCCTTGCTGACCGATAGGAACGCGCCCATGCCCAGCTTCTGCATTTGTTTTTCATCGAGCACGGTCGTGGTCAGGCAATCATATTGTTTGGCCAAGGCTTTGGCTTGATCCGCAAGATAGGTCGGGGTGCACACGTTGCCCGGGGCGTTACTCAAATCTTTGGCGACGGCCTTCCCGAGTGACAGCGCGGCGCCCAGTTTAATGCCTTTCTTGAGCGCTTTGCTGCGATCGGCGTCCGCCAGGAGTTCAACGGTCGTTAGCGTGATGGGCGCAGCTTTTGTTTGTTTGCCCTTCATTGCAAGATACTGATAGTTTGCATCGTTGAAGTGCTCGACCAGTTTGGTTGCAAGCCAAGTGTCATCCCGTTCGGAGGCGCGGACATCGTCAAGGCTTATCAGGAGTTTTTTGATGGGGAGCGATTTCGTGGCATTGGCAATTGCTGAGGCCACGGTAATGAGCCGGTCTGCATCCAGTTCGTCGCGCTTCCCCAGCCCTAAGATAATGCACCGGTCGAGTGTGGTGCCGTCCAAGTCATGCAGGGTCAAGGTTTGCCCAGCTTTGCCAGTGAAGTCATCGCGCTTGAGCAGTTTGGCCAGATGGCCTGTCGATTGGGCGTCTATGTGCTTTGCCATACTCGATAGTTTGAAGTCGTCATAACAACCGAGCACGAGGGCCGGGACTCTGGATTTGGGTAAGGTGTTGGATTTGACAGAAAACTGCATGAAATTTCCTTTATGGGGCTGAGCAAAATAAGTGTACAACGATTATACTGATTATCGATCCTGCAGAATCCAATTCCTATGATTCTCTTTCGTTATCTTTCTCGTGAAGTCTTTACGGCAATGGCCATTATAGCCCTTGTTGTGTTTGTGATCGCGGCCGGTTCTAGGTTGAGCCGTTATTTGTCTGATGCGGCAACGGGTGCGCTCAGTGGCGAGTTGATTGGTTGGTTGCTGTTATATCGACTGCCCGGATTTTTAGAGCTTATTTTGCCCATCAGTTTTTTTCTGGCGATTATGCTGGCCCACGGTCGACTGCATGTTGATAACGAGTTGCAAGTTCTGAAAAGCGCGGGTTTCGGAGAAGGGCGTTTGATCCGGTTAACCTTGATTCAAGGGGTGTTTGTCATGCTGCTGACATCCTTGATTGTGTTTTGGTTACGGCCCGCGGCTGAATTGGGCATTCAGGAAGTTAAAGCGAACCAGAAGTCGATGACGGAGTTTGATCTGCTGGTTCCCGGCCGGTTCCAGGTTTTGAATTCAGGCTCAAGGGTGACCTATGTGCAATCGTTGTCGGAGGGTCAGGCGCTCGAAAATATTTTTATGACCGAAAGGGCTGTGATTGATCCGTCCGAGGACGACAAGATTGTGACGATGGTTGCGGCAAGCGGCGAGGCGCGATTGGATCCATCCGGGGATCGGTTTTTGGTGCTTCAGAATGGACGTCGATATCGCTCGGCCAGTGGTGGGAAGGCGCATCAAGTGATCGTTTTCGAGGAGTTTGGTCAGCGGCTCAAGCGAGATCAATATGATATTGAAAGTGCTGAAGTGAGAGAGCGCTCTCTGAGCGCTTTGTTGCAAGCGCAAGACAAGGCTGCTTGGGCTGAAATCCAGTGGCGCCTGAGTCTGGTTTTGATGATCCCCATACTGGTGTTGCTGGCGGTACCTCTCGGGCGGGTCGAACCCAGAGATGGCCGGTTTTCGAGGGTTGCGCCGGGTGTGTTGTTGTGCTTTTTGTATTTGGTGTTGCTCTCTGGGGCGCGCTCAGCCGTGACCGAAGGGCAATTTCCGGTGATGCCCGGTCTTTTTTCGGTGCATCTAGGGTTCCTCTTGCTGGCGCTCATCCTGCTGAATGCGGGGCAGAAGCCGCTCGGTTGGGTCAAAGCGGTTCTGAAACAATGATGCGCAGTATCCTGTTGCGATATATTGGATTCGAGGTGCTGAAAGCCATTCTGCTGGCATCATTTGCGCTGGTTGGTTTGTTGGCGGTGTTTACGGCTTTGGAAGAAGTTCAGGATTTTCAAAATCAATACGGTTTTTTGAGTTCGTTAAAGTTTGTGGGGTTGAGTTTGCCGCGCTTGTTTTATGAAACGATTCCATTTGCGGTTTTGATTGGTGGATTGGTGGGTCTGGGCGGATTAGCCGCTCGCAGCGAATTGGTTGTGATGCGGGCCTCGGGCCTGTCGACCTACAATATTGTGGGTTATGCCATGTTGCCGGCAATTTTTGTGGCGTTGCTGGGCACAGTGGTTGGCGAATTTGTGCTGCCAAAAGCTGAGCGCGATGCGCGCCTGGGAAGGCAGCAGGCGCGGGAGCAGACCGAAACCATCGCCCCAGAGTTTGGTGTTTGGACGCGCGATGGTTCGGCCTTTTTGCATTTGGAGTCAGTTCGGGATAATCAAATCAAAGGCCTAAAATGGTTTGTGTTTGACGACAATCAAACCTTGATTTTAACCCGCATCGCGAACCGTGCCAGTTTTCAGGGCGACTCTGAGGCTGGGTTTTGGGCAATGCGCGAGGTCACCGAAGTACGTTATTTCCCGGAGGGTAGTTCATCGGAATACTGGACGACAAAACGTTGGGATACGCAGATTACGCCGAGCACGCTTGGGAGTGAGTTGCTGGTTCAACCTGAAAGAATGTCGGTTTCGTCCTTGGATGACAAAATTGATCACTTAGAGGCTCAGGCGCTCAATAGCCAAGCGTATCGATTGGGTTATTGGTCTAAGCTTTTGCAGCCATTGGTTGCCCTGGCATTGCTTTTGTTGGCGGCGTCCGCTGTTTTTGGGCCATTGCGAGAATCATCGGTTGGCATGCGCGTTTTTAGTGGGCTTGTGTTGGGTGTGTTGTTTAAATTTTTCCAAGACCTGCTTGCGCCGGTTGCCTTGGTCTTTGGGATTGCGCCAATGATTGCGGTCGTTCTGCCGATTCTGATCTGCACTGTTTTTGGGTGGTGGCAGTTGCGCCGGGTCGCCTAGGCGACCGCTAGGGTTTGGGTAGCTGGATAACCCGGGTGCCAGTGAGTAGATCGTGAAGCGCCGCGCGCTCAGGATTGACCCAGATCCAAAATAAGCCTAAGCCGAGGCAGCCGATGGCGGGGGTCGCAACGATAAATCTTTGAACCGCTTGTCGGCGGTTGAGTAGTCCGCCAGTCGGTTGGATCACGACCAGTCGCCAGACCTGCATGCCCAAGGTTTGACCTTTGAACGTCCAAAAATAGAGATAAAAGGCCATCAGCTCAAAATAGAGAAAGCCCTGGTAGATCGGCCCTCCCAAGGATTCGCCGAGATCTGTCGCCGCAAGAATTGCGATACTGCTCAGCATCCAGATCGCAAGAATCAGAAAGCTGTCATAGATCAGCGCGGCAATCCGGCGGGCAATACCGGCGTTGGGTAGGGTCAATCGCTCTTGATCGCTGAAGTCTTTGAGCTTGTGGGCGGATTTTGAATGGGTCATTGCTTGGGTGATTCAACTTTTAAAATTGTGGGTTGTATCCGGTGGGAAAAGCCTGCTTAGGGCGTGATCATGAAGTTTGCGTCACATTCAGCAATGACTTCATCGGTGTCGCATCGCCTGATGTCGGCCGCCATCATGGCGAGCCTACCTTTTCTTTTAAGGCACCAGCTCTTTAGGTGCGTGGGTGTCCCTGTGGGTAATGGGGCTTTATATCGAAGGTTGCACTTTGCGGTGACCGCGCGGTCACCCCGTAAATATAACCAGTTGGCCATGACGTCATCGAGTGCGCTGAAGATGATGCCGCCATGCGTGATGCCGCTATAGCCGCAATGGTATTTGTCTGGTGTAAACGCAGCAACGCAATACTCGTCTTGCAGTTCGAAGGAAAGCTTCAGACCGGACGGGTTATCTGGGCCGCAAACAAAACATTCGCTCGCGGCGAGGCGGTCAGTGGGCTGGGGTGTTGGTTTCACTCGTTTGGGTCTCTTGGTAAGGGTTGTCTAATGGGCAAGCGTTCATAGGGCTTGGCTCGCTGAATCCTTAGGCTAAGGCTGTCAAAGTTTTCGATTAGGTGCCTGGTCATCAGTACGCTCGTTTTGCCGTCATAGGTTAACCGATGAGGCGCCTGAAATGGTACTGCTCGTCTGTGATCAGGGTAAAGCTGAAAAGGCCAATGCGATCGCCAAGTATTTTGGCGCGGAGATCACCGGCCTGTGCTTTTTGTGAGGCGTATTGTTTCGGGTCAGGTCTCGAATGAGGGCGCTCTTGCTGCTTGCATAGGCGGTGGGCCGCCCCGCGTTGCAGTCTCGGTTTTGAGGCGAAGCGCGTCCACGTGCGATGACGCGATGCCCTCGGTGCTGATCTCAGGGTGGACTCGGAGCGTCACAGCGCCGGGTCGCCAGTTCAGAGTCTCGGTAGGGAGCATCCGCTCAGTGCCTTCAATGGTCAGCGGCAGAATCGGCAGGCTTAGATCGATTGCGAGTCGGAAGGCGCCTTTTTTAAAGGCCACAACCTGGCCGGGTTTGACTCGAGTGCCTTCAGGGAAAAATAAGATGCACATGCCATTGATCAATTTATTGGCTGCGTGTTGAATGCTTTCCACTGCCCGGGTTGAGTTTGATCGATCAATGATGATGTGCCCCATTGCTTGGCAGGCGGCGCCGATGATCGGCACACGACGCAGTTCTTTCTTCATGACCCATTTTAACTCGACTGGCAGATAACCATAGATCAGTAAAATATCGAGTGCGCTGATGTGGTTGGCAGTGATGACATAGGACTGGTTGGGTCGAATATGATTGAGCCCTTCGATGGAAACGGCCATCCGGAGGGTCCAGCTGTTCAGCCTTGCCCAAGCAACGGCGAGGGTGCGGGATCCTAAATCACCGCGTCCTAATAGCGCAAGCAGCATGATGGCGAGTCCAAAAAAAAGCGTTGAAAGCCCAAAGCAAGGCACGGCGATCAACCACTTGTAAACGTGCCGGGCGATATTCGACATGATAAAAGTCTCGTCTTAACGTTGCGCTATAGCGCAACGCCTTTTGGTGGTTGACCCTTAACCGTGGTTCGAAGCATTTCTCTGCGATGGCCGTGATAGTCCGAGGTGGCGCAGTGTTGCGTGCAACGATTATCCCAAACGGTCAGCGAATCTTTCTGCCAGCGCACTCGGCAGGTATTCGACGGGTTAGTTGCCAACGCATTGAGGTAGTTGAGTAAAGGCTGGCTTTCTTGCTCGGTCATGTTTTCAAAGCGCAGGGTGTAGGTTGGGTTAACCCACAGTGCGGGTCGCCCGGTGACGTCATGGATTCGGATCACCGGATGAGCCTGCTCGGCGGGCTCTTCGGTCTCTTTGGTGATGACCATGTTTTCAAGTTGGTTTTGGAGTGTGCTGCTCGGGCCATAGGAGCGTGTCGCGCTGTGCAGGCTGTTCAGGGGTGTCAGGAGTTTTTTGAGTCCGTCTGAGAGTGCTTCATAGGCGAGATAGAGGTTGGTGAAGAGGGTGTCTCCTCCTTGGGGCGGTGTCACCAAGGCATACAGCAGCGTGCGGCTCGGTGGCGCGCTCTGAAACGTAAAATCGGTGTGCCAGCCGGATCCGAAGCTGATGGGACTTTTTTCTGACGCCGCTTTGATAATAGGCACGACATCAGGGAAGTCACTGAGTCCTTGCAGGTAGGGCGTCTCGCCGGGACCGCCGAGTTGGTGGGTGAGTGCTAATAAGTCTGGGGTCGTTAAAGATTGGTCCGGAAATACCAGGACAAGGTGTTGGTGAAACGCAGCCTCAATTTGCTCGTGGGTTTGTTCCGTGAGGTTGGCCAGATCAACGTCTTTGATCTCGGCGCCCAGTGCGCCGGTTAGAGGTCGAATTCTCATAGGTTTAGCTCCAGCAATTAATGCCTCAGTGGATTGTCATATTAATGAATGGGGTTGATGAATCGCCTTAAACTTGATTGTGACCTTTTTAAACGTAAATAACGCACTTTTAAAGCGCTTGTCTTGCCGGGTTGATTCATTGCATTGCCGCCCGGTCTTGGTTCTCAGGCGCGAGGGTTGCTGGGTTTGGACGCTTGCACTTGGTTTCGATGACGCAATGCCTGGGCCGTCCCGGTTTCTTAGCGTCCTGCCGATGCTAATTAAGTGACCGGGCCAATCAAATATATCCGTAACTAGTTACGTAAGTAGTAACATAGTATTGATCTTTATGAGATCTCAGAATAGGCTGTGTTCATGAGCGCCTGCGGTCGTGTTCGTCCGCGGTTTGAGCAAGTCTGACGGGGCAAGGGTTTGAATTTTTTGGTTTGCGCGCAACCCTCGCGGATGGTTGCACTGCGCTTGTCGATGGCGAAAAAGGACCAAGCAATATGGCGGATCAAACAACGGGGCACCACAGTGCCTTTCTTGAGCGGGTCCAGCAAGCGCAAGGGCATTATAACGAGCAGGCAGGTTTGGACAAATCATTGGACGCGCCCCGTATCCGGTTGGGTTTGCTGCTCTATAACAGCGGGCCGGCGTCGATTGTTGCGTTGAGCGAGCGACTCAGGATTTCTCATCCCGCGGTGGTTCAAATAGCCCGCGCGTTGATCCAAGACGAATACTTGGCAGATTATCGTGATCGACGAGATAAGCGCCGGCGTTTGTTGGCGCTTACTAACTCGGGGCGGTATTATTTTTCTGGAATATCTGCACATTCAGAGTTAAAAGAACAACTACTTTCGACGCTGGCAAACGCGGTTGGATTGCCCGAAGTCCTTGCGCGTTGGTCGCAAGCACTCGCGGAGCAATCGCTGAGCCAGCGTTTTGACGCAGTTATTTCCGGGATTACAATCACACCTTATCGCGCCGAGTTTAAGACGAGTTTTGAATTGCTTAATCGCCGCTGGATTGAAGCGAGTTTTCAAGTTGAGGATCGGGATCAAGCGGTCTTTGATGACCCAGAGGCTAAGATTATAACGCCGGGTGGCGCGATCTTTTTTGCGGTCACCGGTCGTGGGCATGTCGTTGGTGCTTGCGCTTTGCTGCGTCAGAATGCTCGGCGCGCGGAGTTGGCAAAAATGGCGGTTCAAGAGCAATTCCAACAATTTGGTATTGGGCGCAGGCTGGGGCAAGCCGTCATTGATTTTGCAGAAGCGGCAGGTTTTGATGACATCGTTCTAGAGTCGAATCGGCGTTTAAAGCCAGCTTTGTCGTTGTATCGCGCGCTCGGCTTTATCGAGGGCCCAGCGCCTGCGACGTCAGACTATGATCGGGCGGATATCTTCATGTCGAAGCCGTTAGGTCCTGGGTAAAGCCTCGCGGGCCCGCAAAGTGGTGCTTGCGTTTGGCGAAGGGTTGTTCAGAAGCACGAGGCGCTGCGGGTGCCCCCCGCCATGCTAGACTTTATGGGCTTAAAACAGATCGGGAGTGGGTTATGGATTCAGAGCAATCAATCTTTGAGCGCATCATGTCGGGGCAAATACCGTCGGAGCTGTTGTACGAAGATGATCACGCTATTGTGATCAGAGACATTAATCCCCAGGCGCCGGTCCATATTTTATTGATCCCTCGAGTAAAGATTCCAAGGCTGGTGGATGCCGATGCGTCTCACCAAGCCTTGCTGGGTCATCTTCTTTTGTTAGCGGGGAAAATGGCAAAGCAATTGGGCTGTGATGAGGCCTTCCGTTTGATCATTAATAATGGCGCAGACGCGGGTCAAACGGTTTTCCACCTTCATCTTCATATCTTGGCGAATAAGTCGTTTGAAGAAGGTCAGTTAGCCACCCCCTTTGGCTAAGTGCTGATGAGCGTTTGGGCGGCAGATCCCCCAGGCTCAAAACGCCCGGCCCTAAGGGGTTCATCACTCAAACTCGATGACTCTAAAGCCGCCACGGCTTAAAGTCGCGAGCCTAACCGGTAAGGTGTCATTGCGACGCAAGGTTAATGGGTCGAGAGGGTTCTAAAGGCGCTAGTCGAAAAAATGTACGCTGCCCGAGTCAAGGTCATAGTAGGCGCCACGGATCTGAAGCTGACCAGCCTCTGTTAGTCCTTCTAGCTCGGAAGAGCCATGCTTCAACTGGTTCACCGAAGCTCGGACGTTGGCGCGCATGCAATGATAGGCGAGGGATTCTTGATCACCGGATGTGTTGGCTTCGACAACGCTGGTCATGCTGGGTGCAATTCGATCCACAATCGATTTCAGATTGTCCGTTGCATGATCTTCACTGTTTTGCATGTGCTGCAGCGTGGCGTCAATGGCGCCGCATCGGGTGTGTCCCATAACCACCACCAGCGGAACTTGAAACTGCAGGGCGGCAAATTCAACACTGCCAATCTGAGAAGGCGCGACAATGTTGCCGGCGACCCGAATGACGAATAGATCGCCGGGGCCTTGATCAAAGATGATCTCAACCGGAACTCGGGCATCGGAACAGCCAAGAATGATTGCGATCGGGTTTTGATCTGCATAATCATTGGCGCTTTGCCAGGGTTTTGGGCTGGACAGACCCTCTCTGAATCGAGTGTTACCGGTTATGAGTGCGTCAAGAACCGATTCTGCTGAAGTCATACTGCCTCGCTACTCCCAAATGCTACGTGACGTTAAGTTTTCTTGAGGCATCCATTGCTACGTTGCTTGAAGCCCAAAGCGAATCCATTGCCAGTCTAGAATTCTAGCATCCAGATTTGTTTGAGAGGTTTTTTTTTAACCGATCCGGCTTGGCCTCGTGCACACCGATCGATAGACTGACGCGTAGTCCTTTCGAATGCTAGATGGGACTGCAATGCTCTGAGGTGCAGCCAGGGGTTTGATTGACTCAATCGGCAGTTCAATCGGCAGTTCAATCGGCAGTTCAAGCGGTGGTCTAAGCCCTGTAATTAGGCCGCCTCGATCACATAGATGAGGTAATGCAAGTGTTCGACTACATTGTTATTGGTGCTGGGTCTGCCGGGTGTGTCCTGGCAGCAAGGTTGTCAGCGGCGCATCGGGTCTTGTTGATTGAGGCAGGACGCGCGAACCCCGCCTGGGATTTTAGGCTTCATATGCCGGCGGCGTTGTCTGAGGTTTTGACCTCGACCCGGTACAATTGGGCCTTTGAGACCGAGCCTGAGCCCTTTCTTGGGCAGCGCAACTTGTATTGTCCTCGCGGCAAGGTGGTGGGCGGATCGTCATCGATTAACGGCATGATTTTTGTTCGCGGCCATGCCGAGGACTTTAATCGTTGGTCGACGACCTATGGCGCTGACGGTTGGTCCTACGAGGACGTGTTGCCGTTTTTTAAGCGAAGCGAAACCAAAGCGGGTGGCGATCCTGATTTTCGAGGTCAAACAGGGCCCTTAAAAATTACCAATGGCGATACGAGCTCGCCCCTTTGCCAAGCCTGGCTTGATGCCGGCGAAGCGAACGGCTTTGGTCGAACGCCTGATTTTAATGGTGCAACCCAAGAAGGTTTCGGGCCGTTTGATCGAACGGTCGCGGATGGGCTTCGTCAAAGTGTGGCCCGAGCGTATTTGTCACCCAAGAATGATCCGGCTCTGTCTGGCTTAACCATCCTGACCCAAGCCGAAGTTCAACAGATCGAGTTCAACGGGGATCGAGCAACGGGTGTTCAAGTGTTAGTGGGTGGTCGACTCAAATCCTTCCAAGCAAGCCAAGAAATCATTCTGTCTGCTGGCGCGATCAAATCACCCCAAGTACTGATGCGTTCAGGCATTGGGCCAGAGGCCGCTTTGAATGCAGCGGGGATTGATTGTCGGGTACCGATCGATGCCGTCGGTCAGAACCTGCAAGATCATCTGGAGGTCTACGTTCAGGCAGCTTGCCCAAAACCGGTTTCTTTGTATCCTTCAACCCGAGGGTTAAGAAAGCTCGCCGTCGGCGCGCAATGGCTCTTAACCAAGCGCGGTGATGGCGCCACGAATCACTTTCATACCGGTGCATTTTTAAGAAGTGGGTTGGATGAAGGATATCCAGATTTGCAGTTTCATTTCTTACCGGTTGCGATGGATTATGACGGTAAGGATTCCTACCGAGGTCATGGCTTTCAAGTTCATGTTGGGCCGATGAAGCCAACCAGTCGAGGCAGTATTACGCTCAATCCGAAGGACCCCAGCCTGGCCCCGCAGATCTTGTTTAACTACAACGCGACCGAGCAGGATCAACAGGTGATGCAGCGCGGCATCGAGCTGGCCAGACATTTGATCAACAGCCCGTCTTTCTCAGAGTTTAAAGGCAAAGAGCTCAGGCCCGGGCCGGTTGACCTGCAGGCGTTTGTGCATCGTTTTGGCGAGAGCGCCTATCACCCTTCTGGAACGTGTCGCATGGGACGCGATGCCGACGCGGTCGTGTCCCCGGATGGCATTGTTAAGGGTGTGTCTGGGTTGCGCGTCGTTGACGCGTCAATTATGCCAGAGATTACCAACGGTAATTTAAATGCCGTGGTCATCATGATGGCGGAAAAAATTGCAGCCAAAATCATCGGTGCTTGAATAAAAGGGGTGCTTTTTTCCCGGCGTTAGGCGCTGGGTGCCCTGACGGTTGTCGGGCTGAGGCGCGAGGGTTAGCCTAAGCCTACAAAGGAGGCGAGCGATGAGCTATCAAAACCAAGCCTGGTTAGATCTATGGCGCGAACCGGTTGAAGACCCAGATCAGTTGATCTGTGACCCGCATCATCATCTTTGGGATCATCCAACCCATCGCTACCTGCTGGATGAATTTAAACAGGATCTCGGCAGCGGTCATCGGGTGGTGAGCACGGTGTTTGTTGAGTGCGCCAGTATGTATAACGCCGACACATCCACGGCGTTATCCCCGGTTGGCGAAACGGAATTTGTGAATGGTATCGCTGCAATGTCCGCCAGCGGCGCTTATGGCCCCGGCCGAATTGCAGCCGGGATTGTTGGGTTCGCTGATCTGATGTTGGGATCTTCGGTGGCGGGCGTCCTGGATGCCCACCAACAGGCGAGTCATCGGTTTCGTGGGATCCGGCACACCACGGGTTGGCATGAAAGCCAAAGCATTCGTAATTCCCACAGCAACCCCATTGCGGGTCAATTGAATGATTCGACCTTTCGCCAGGGGTTTGGCGAGTTGGCGCCGCGCGGGCTGAGTTTTGATGCTTGGTTCTATCATCCCCAATTGGCGGAGTTGATCGATTTGGCGGATGCGTTTCCAAACACCCAGATCATCTTAGATCATTTTGGTGGCCCCTTAGGCGTTGGGCCTTATGAAGGAAAAGCTGCGGAAGTATTTGAGGTTTGGCGCAAGGATATTACGGATTTGGCGAAACGGCCCAATGTGGCAATCAAGTTGGGCGGACTGGTGATGCCCATCAATGGTTTTGGGCTTCACAACCGCCGAAAACCACCAACCTCGGACGAGCTAAAAGCTTTAACTGGAGACTATTACCGGTTTGCCATCGAACAATTTGGCCCCGAGCGCTGTATGTTTGAAAGTAATTTCCCAGTGGATCGGCAAAGCTGCTCCTACTTGGTGCTTTGGAATACGTTTAAAAAACTGGTTAAGGATGCCTCGGTTGATGACAAGGCGTTGCTGTTTCACGATACCGCAGCACGAATTTATCGGATCTGATCTGGTGTAACAAAAGGTCGATAATATGGATGAAGTTCAGCGCGCGCTACCACCTCGGTGGTTGCTCAAGGCGTTTACCAAGCTTAATGTGCTGGTTTACCGCGCCTCGCAAGGGCGCCTTATGCATCAAATGAAAGGGCGACCGATATGCCTGGTCGATATGATTGGTCGGCGTTCTGGCAAACGCGTTACGATTCCACTGATGTATGTGCCCGACGGCGATGAGGTTTATCTGGTCGCGTCCCAAGGCGGTGCGGCCCAGCATCCCGTCTGGTATTACAATTTAATCGAATCTCGGGCGGTTACCCTTCAAGTCCAAGGGCGAAAGCGAGTAATGAGGGTCGAGACGGTCTCGACCGAGGCGCGGCCGCGAGTTTGGGATCGATGCGTCGAGTGCTATCCAGACTATGCGCTTTATCAGGCTCGAACCGAGAGAAAAATTCCTGTTTTTGTCTGCTCTTCCCCGTAATTAATTGTCTTAAGAATTTCTTGTTCCTTGGCCCAGATAAGCGATTTCTGTTCAAGCTCCTGTTGCCGCAAATGTGTTAATTTGGTTCTCTCGTCCGCTAAATTTTTTAAAGTGATCCATGGAATGGATGACAAAGCCTCTGCGCAAAACTTAGCCCCTGCTAATTCAAGGCTCCAGCCCTTTAAATACTCTATCACCTCTGTCATGAGCGCCTTCCCAATAATCGATTGTTTAGAAGTTACCGGAATTAAAAAGATTATTTCAGGGCGCTATAGTTTATTTTGCGCGATGAAATGCGGCGCTTGGCTGGCGTGTTGTTAGACTTTTGGGTTGGTATTACAGGCTTCGTAGTAAGCGCTCTGTTTACGTCAAAGACTTTGACCAAAGCACGTTGTGATCCACCAACCCCGATTAATTTAATCGACTGATTCGTCATCTTAGTTTAGCTAAGGGGTCTTAAAATCATGGGTGGGGATCTGTAATGTCGCCAGCAGCATCGGTTTGTAGCGATTGAGTAATGCGAGCGTAATGGCGACCGTCTCAGCATCGATTAAGCCAGTAAAATGATCCGGCCTGTAATGCATTTGAAAAGCGCGTGTGGCGCGTTGAGATTGATGATCCTGCGCTCCGGTTACGTCAATGGGGTATCCGACAAGTGCCAGTGCGGATTGCGCGCGGGTGATGTCCAGCGTCTTGCCGGTGATCCAATCAAGGTAAAATGCTTTATCACGCTCGAAGTACCAGGCGCCAATGCCTGCTTGATGTAGCGTCTGCCATGGGAACTGCGGGCCTGGATCGACTTTGCGATCAGGGGCAATATCCGCATGGCCGACGACATTAACGGGTGATATTTCTGGGTGACGCTCGATGATGCCTTGTATCAGTTGAATGAGGACGGCAATTTGATCGCTCGGGTAGTCTTCGAATCGACAAAGTGCCGCCAGCGGTTTTAGTTGTTTGGAAAGGGTGACATCGCTTGCGCAACCGGATCGGTTAACGAGTTCGATGCCAATGCTGCGATCATTTAATGCCGTTTCTCGGAACCATTGGCTTTCGCCGGCGTGCCAAGCGCGGTCTGTTTCCGAGACCAGTTTGAAAATCTTTAACCTGGCATAAGGGTAGGTGGCGTCATCGAGTCTTGGAATCAGGTAATGCGCGCTCACCGGACGGTCTGATGTCTGTGTGAGGGCTTTTAGAGATGGATCAAATGCCTCCGAGGTAAAATGAATCACTAAATGATTCACGCGACTGTTCTGATTTTCAGAGGGCACCTCGACTAACGGTAGTGTGCTGCAGCCAGTGAGCAGCATCAGGGCCAATACGGCTTTACCAACTCGCGCGGTTTGATTCATTGAGGCTCGCCCTTGCTTGTGTAGGTTGAGAACAAGAGTTTACCGATTGGGTATAAGCCGTGCCAGACTCGGAAGGGCTATAAGGGATGCAAGACTCTGCGCGGCGACAAGCACTCGTTGTTTGAGTCATAAAATAGGTCGCAAGTGTCAAATTGGCTCGGCTGGCGCTGCTGCGCGGCGATCGAATGAACTGACCGAGTTGCCCCAAGCAAGCTAGAAAGGGCTGGGTTGAATGGCGCAACGAGCTGGATAAATACCGCGCAAGGGCCCGTCTCGTGACGCGCCGATGAGACGCGCCGATAAAGAGAAGGCGCTGTAGCCTAATCAAGCGCGCTTGCTAGCGGGGATGCTCTTGAATCATCTGAAACCCCCGCAAGCGTTGTTTGGTGTTGAATGATGAGTTGTCGCAGCAAGCCGCTAAGGCCTTTGGCGGATCGGTGATCCATTGCGTCGAGGGTTGACGTGAGTCCTGCCAGGGCGGAGGATAAATCGATCGCACTCATTGCAGGGTTCTGCAGTATTGATAAAAAGGCTTCAACCTGGACGGCTAGATCCGCTGGCGTTCCGCTCGACCGGGTCAGTTGGTCAAGGTAGGCGCGGGCAACGACTGGGTCAGCTGGCCAGGTAACCGGCTGTTGCTGTTGTGGATTAAACGTGGCGCCTTGATTTGCTAGCGCTGCCGCGGCAATTTCATTTGTTGAAAGGTGCTCGCTTGGCGTGAGCGTTAAAACGTCAAGGCCTCTAACAATCTCGGTTGCATAGATGCGGCCTTGATACCAGTAGCTCGACCAATAACCACCGGTAACCAAGTGGGTGGGGTGGATTGGCCCGCGGTCAAAATAGCCGATTTCAATCGGCGCCTTGGAATTTGTAAAGTCGATTACGGAGATACCGCCCTGGTACCACGCTTGCACAAAGATGTCTCGGCCCGGAATGGGGACAATTGCACCATTGTGTGCCACACAGTTTTCTTCCTTGGTTTGCGGTGCGGGGAGTTTGTAGTAAGACTGGAACACCAGTTTTTGATCGACAATGTCAAAGATGGCATTTGCGCCCCAGTTCATTGGATCAAAGGTGCGGCAGCGTGGTCTGCCGCCACCGCCCCACTCATCGGTAAATAAAACCTTCGTGCCGTCGTTGTTAAAGGTCGCCGAATGCCAGTAGGCAAAGCCTGTATCGGTGACCGCGTCAAGTCGCTGAGGCTTTAAAGGGTCAGAGATATCGAAAATAATGCCGTTTCCTGAACAGGCGCCCGCGGCGAGGTTGGTTTGCGGGTAGACCGTAATGTCATGGCATTGGTTGGTTTGGCTCGTCTCTTGAGAGGTCTCGTCGTGTTTTCCGCCGCGCCACAGTCCGGCCATTTGACCGGTCTCAAGATCTTCAAAGACGGTCGGGCTGTCTGTAATGCGCGCTTTGCCCGGGGTCTTTACGGGGATCTCAATCACGTCGATACGAAACAGGGCCGTGCGGGTGTCCCCAGCGATGTTACCGATGCAGCCTGCAAGCTCTTCTTCTTTTCGAATATTCGAGGTGCCGGAATTATAGACAATGATGCGTTCGTCATCGCTCGCAACGACTGAATGGGTGTGGGAGCCGCGACAGGTTTGAACTTGCCCAACTTGTATGGGGCGCTCAAGGTTGCTGATATCAAAGATCCTAAGGCCGCGAAAGCGCTCAGTGCTAATATCATCAGAAATACCGCCAAGACCGCAGTCAACTCGGCCTCGATTGTCTTCGACAGACATCAAAAGCAAATCACCAACGATCGAAACATCGCCCTGCCCGCCGGGGCAAACAATGGAGCTTATGTGTACAGGGGTCTCACTGGCCCCGATCTTATAAAGATTGATGCCGTGATAACTGCCGACTGCGAGCAAATCGCCTGAAAACGCCATGTCGGTATAAGAAAAGCTCAGTAATGGCGAGCGTTTGGATCTTTCGGATGGTTTTTCTTCAGAACCGATGCCGTGCTCGAGGTTGCCTTCTGGGCTGACTAACTGTTCAAACCAATGGGTCGTTTGTGCGACCCAGGAGGTGTCTGATGCCGCGTTATCTGAATTTTTGGCGCGTAATGGGGGTAGGCCAGAGGGGTTGTTTGGGTCGAAAAAACCTGGCGGTTTTGGCAGGCTAGCTTGGAGCGTCATGTTGTGCGCGGCCTCAGCAGCGTCTCGAAAGCCGGCTGCGAGCCCGGCTCTAGGGTCGGTGGATAAGCCCGCGAGCAGGATATCCATTCGGTCAATTTCAGTCTGCTGCTCGTTTTTTAAATCGGTAATGAACTGGTACAGAATTGGGTCAAATGCTGATCCTGAAAGCTTCAGGAGCGTCTTGACCATTTTGAGCGCGCCCTCGTGATGGGCAATCATGAGGGTTAAGAATTGCGTTTCAAAGTCGGTGCTGCTGGCCGAGGCTAAGGTCGCCATCTGTTCGGGTGAGGCCATGCCCATGCTTTTGTGGTGGGCCATTTGATCATGACTCTGCGCGTGTGGTGCCGCAGCCAAGGGTTGGCCTCGCTCAGATAGAAAGGATTGCAGGAATTCGATTTCGTCTTTTTGGGAGGCCTCTATTCTGCCTGCCACATCGAGAAAGGCTTGTTGGTTGGTGCGCTCGGAAACCAGTTGCGCCATATCAATGGCCTGCTGATGATGAACGATCATATCCTGAACGAATCGGATGTCCTCGATAGAAAAACCTGCCTGGCTAACTAGGGCCGCGGCATCAGGGCTCAGCTCGATTGAGGGTGATCCTGGCGGACCTGGTTGCAGGATCGGTGCTGCGGTTACCACGGTTGATACGAATAGGAGCGCTGTAGCCAAGCGTGCAAAGCCGAGTGGCGCAGCGTTCCCGCGGCTGATGCCTAAAAGGTACCGGGTTTTCGAGTCAGTTCGGGTCATCGGTTTGGTTCCATGTTTCGCAATTTGATGGGCTTGGCTTTAACCCGAGCTTAATCGTGATCGGGCTTGATCTATCGAGTCGATGCGGGGCCGTTTTTCGGTAGTGACGCAGGAAACGGCCGGATTGCGCCAGACACAATGCTTGAATCTATTCTGTCGCAAGGGTTGCCGCTTAACGTCTTCATCGAAGGTCATTTAAGCCTTCATGGTTTTATCATTTTAGCCTGCTAGCGTTAAGGCATCAGCTCAGCTAAAAAGGTGCAACATGGACTCGGTCAGGATCAAGGATTATATGGTGTCACAGCCCGTGACGGTTTTGCAATCAGCAACCATCGCTGAGGCGGCTCGGGAAATTACTGATCATAAAGTTTCTGGTGTGGTGGTTGTGAATGAGGCGGGGGCGGTTGTGGGCATGCTGTCAGAGTTAGATTGCCTTCGTAATCTGCTGTCTGAAGCCTATAACGGCCAGGCGGTAGGTGGCGAATCAGTTGCCCGCGTGATGACGACGCCGGTCACCACGTGCGAGGCTGATGCCGACATTATCAGCATTGCTGAATCGATGTTGGCGAACAAGCAGCGGCGGCGGCCGGTGGTAGACCAGGGTCAGTTAGTTGGACAAATAACCTGCCGGCAATTGCTCGGGGCCTTGCTTGATTTTGGATCATAAAGGCTCGAAATGACGATTAGCCGTGGGTCATAGCCCGGTTAGACCGGATGCGGCAAAGAGGCATAAGGCGAGTGCGCGAGCCGATTGCGGCGGTTATTGAATGACAAAGCCTGTAATCATCGCGCGCTCAATTTCAAACGGGGCTTTTCCGTTTTTAAACATGTTGTTAACGCTTTTTTCAATTTGCTTGATGAATCGTTGTTTACCGTCTGGCGAATTGATCTCGTTAAATTTTGCACCTTGCATGAGGGTTAGAAGGTCGCTCTGAATCAAAGGGATGTTGTTCTTGATGGTATCGCCGGAGTCTTTATCCCGAGTTTGGAAGCTCGTTGTGATCTGAACATAGCGCATTTTGCCTTTGACGTCGAAATTGGCGACAACTGGCGGGATTTCGACATAAATAAATGCTCTTTCGTCGACTTCAGGGGCAGCCTGAGCGCCGTCAATCTCAGCATTCATAATCAGGAAGTAATAGGCTGCGCCACCGCCGCCGCCGAGTAACACAACCGCAACAATCCCAATGATGATGAATTTATTCACTTTTAGGTTAAGTCCCCATCGCTAAAATTTGAGAGCGTAATTCTGCCATTATGCCTCTTTATGTTCAAGGCAGTAGGGTCAAAAAACGTCCATAAAGTGCTATTTATTGTCGTTTTTGGCCCAGCTCTTTCCGTAATCTATCAGTTTTGTGCCGTCTTGGCACCGCTTTAAGACTGATGCATTCTTTGCCCAGCCTCCAGTATTCTTGTTGACGGGCCTTCTATGATCTTGGTACTGCCACCATGGCGGCTTTAAAGGTTTTCTACATAATCATCGGATATTGATCGATCGATGGCCTCTGCCATGACGGAGTCCCCGCCATTGGCCTTGGCGAGCATCTTCCCAAACGAAACCTTCTCGGGTTCTGGCCAGGAAGCGGTGTCCCAGAGCTTGGATCGGATGAGCGCCTTACCACAATGGAAAAAACATTCTTCAACCGCCAGTTCGGTCAGTAGCACTGCAGGGCGACCATAAGCTGAATAAGTCTCGAGTTCGGTGGGATTGGCCGTGAGTCTCGCTTGGCCGTTGATTCGCAGTGTTTCACGGGTGTTGGGAATAAAAAAGATCACGCCCATCCGCCCGGTTTTCAGCACATTGAGATGGCCATCAGCGAGTTTATTGCCGCGCCGGTCCGGAATGATGAGTGTTTTGAGATTCGGTGCTGTAACGAAACCAGGTGCATCACCCTTAGGGGAAGCATCCAGTTGTAAGTCCTCAGATACCGTCGTCATGATTAAGAACGGTGATCTTTTCAGAAAATCTAGGGCTTCATCGGTGAGATGATCCGTTTTTTTTGATGCCGTTATCGGGTGGGGGGCGCCGATGATCGATCTTAATTGCTGTTCGTTGGTGATATTCACTGGATGCTCCTAGGCTTGCGAAATTATCGGGCGAGTGGTGCTCTGAGCGCGATAGTCAGGTTAAAGGCAATTATGATCCGGGGGCGGTGGTGACGGATTGTCATGAGCTGACAAAGATCGCTGCCACCCAATTGTCAGTATTCTAAAGTGAAGACAAGCAAACGAGAGCAATATGAGCAGCATACTAAGATTGATGAGATGGCCGGTTTTAAAGTTCGCAGCATAAAGACCAAAGATTAAAATGAGTCCAATGATCGCGACCGCGGGTAAAAAATCTGACCAAGTTGCGGGGGATATCGTCGCAAAAAACGACGCATTACCACCATCGAGTCGCGCTTTCCGCAGTGTGGTTTGCGCAATCCAGATCATGGTTCCAAAAAGTGCGCCCATTAGAATAAACCAGAATCCAATCGCTGTGGGTGCTAACGCTTGGATCACTAGAAGCTGAATGAATCCAACCCAAAAGGGCAAAATAAATTCATAGACGGTTGGAAGCCACCGAAAGCGGGTGACGTTCACAGCGTAAACCAGCCAAACTAAAATGATTGCGATTAAGGTTGTGAAGATTTGAGTCCACGTCGTCAGGGGCTGCCAATTTAGTGCGTAAAGTCCATCGTTATTTAAGACGTGGGTCCAAAGCTGTTCGAGTACAAGCGCTTGAATGATGCCAAGAAGGGTTAGAACGACGGCCGGAACAGTTGATCGTACTCTAGTGCTAATGTCATTCATCGATGTGTCCTTCATGGGCGCCGCTCAAGTACGAAATGAGTTTTGGTGTGAGTTTACGGCTATTGCCGGTTTTGCAACCATAATAAAAAGGATCTCCAGCCTCGCTTGGTTTAATCCCAGCGTCTTTACTCGGCAATGATAATAGCGTGAGTTTTATGCGGTTTTTCGTCGAGCCTTAATCATAATTAGGGCAAAACGGCCATGTATTGACGCGTTTTACAAAACCACGCGTCATTTTGGGTGGGGTTTCAGGCTTTGTTGCGCGGTACGGTTCGATACTAGCCCTGTACTATTTCGGGCGAAAACCAATGAAACGCCGCTTTTTAGTTCAAGCGGTGATCTGTTTATAGGTATAAAGTCATATGTGTTAATCCAAAAAAATAATTAATTAAAGATTAGGGTTTAGGGCTTTCAACAGTCAATGGTTTTGTGATTCTCGGGGGGATGACATGTACGCCAATAGACGGAGTGAAAATTCACTGGGATGGTATCCGGGCCCGTTTGTAATCGGTCTAGCAAGTATCGCCTCGGATGTTGGTTGTGATGTAGATTGGTTCGAGCGGATCATGGCTGAACGGCCTCGCATTGATCGTCACGAGCGGTTAATTTCCATGGCGTTTGTTCAATCGCTCTGCGATAGGATCGGTGAATTGAGCCCTCAACTTGCTTTGTCAGAGGTGATGCAACGTCAGTCAGGCCCGGAGGGTGCCTCATTGGTGGGGCTATCTTTAGGAGAGCCCACCCTAAAAGCAGTTTTAACCAGAGTAGCTGCTATTACGTTGTTGAACACCAATTTATTTACGTATAGCTTCGAGCATCTACCGCAACGAAAAGCCTATGCCTTAACCTTTCTCCCGATTGCCCCTTTACCGAGGTGGCTGCATTTAAGCTTTGCCAGCCAATTTTCTAAAGGCTTGGCGGGGAGGACTGGCATTAGTGACATAGACATTGAGGAGGTTGTGCTTTGCGGTGCGCGGGTAGAGCAGCGATCCGATTTGGATGCGCTGATGGATGCTGGCGACAGCGCAACGATTTTCTCCGACAGCGCACCTTCTCGGGTTATTTATAAAGCAAAAGCCTTGGAGCAGGCCAATGGGTTTGCCAATAAACCATGGCGAAACTTAACCAATTCGTTGGTAAATCCGCTTCTATCTTCTCGACTTAAAGCTGCGCCGTGGACTTATCGTTGTTATATGTTGATCCTCAAGCATTTTAGTGAAGGCTTATCGCTATCTATGGAGGCTATCAGCAATAGCCTGGGAGTGGATGCCTCGACGCTACGCCGATATTTGCAAGTAGAGTCGACTGGTTTCAAGCCTTTGATCACCCTTTTCCGGAACCAGCAGGCGCAGTTGATGATGATTGATGGCGCCTCGATCGAGCGGATGGCTGAGCGGTTAGACTTTAAAAATACTGTATCAGTCAAACGCTTGGTTCGGGCCAGGCTCATATGCGGCGAAGATGTCGCGGCTTTAAATTAATTCCGCTATCTATTGGCTCCGCCTTTGATCGCGCAAAATACGGTATAATGTCCTGAAATAGTATCTTTGATTCCGTTAACTTGGGAATGTTAAAAGGTGATTAGGGGCGTGCGATGGACACCGGTAAAACCTTACAGGGTTGGACGATTGAATTGCGCGGTCAAGAGTACTGTGTTGCAGCCTTATCAGCGATCCCTTGGCCCGTCCTTAGAAATTTAGCCCAAGAAAAGGGGAGGCTATTGCGGTTGCAGCAACAGCAGGTTACGCAGAAATCGCTCGTTTGGCAGCTAGAGCGAGAAGTCCTTGAGCTCCTCCAAAATGACTCTAGAAAAGAATGAGGTTGATTTTCAAAAAATTAAACGCCCGCCGTAGGCCCTCGCTGTGTGAAAGTGCTAGTGGTTAAGGAGGCTGCCGATGTGCTCAGTCGCGAGGAGCGGCGATTTTTAAATCGTCGGAGTGATGACCTGAGAATATTGAGCGGTGAAGCACGCGCTCAAAGAGCCATTGGGCGGCGCCGACCAATAGTGCTGTCGCACACGACTGGACTAAAACAAAGACCTGGTATAGAAATATTGTCAATGATATTGTTGCGTCAGGTCATGCGCAAAAGTATTTGGTTGATGGCGGCATGATGATTGTTCGATTAACGGTGCTCCTTATCTTTATAGCTGCCTACCAGCGTTTACTAGACGAGTCTCGATGGATTAAATCAATTTCCATTGTTGCGATAGCGATGTCCTGCAGTCTGATCTGGCAGGATTCGGAATGGCTCTATTTGACGCTATCTACGGAAAGCTCGTCGTTATTTTTTTATGCGCTGATGCTAAGGCTGAGCAGCCTGTTCTGTTTGATCTGGTCGCATAAACTTTTAGTCGATAGAGATGGTTGACCGCCCTTTAGAGCGAGGCCCGTGAGTTTTGACGATTCAACGTTTGAACCTTTTATCGGTGTCTAGGCTGTTCTGAATAAACAAAGCGGTTTTAAGGCTTAAAGGCTCCTCAAGGCTGACCTCTTTCATCACCTCGATCTCAAGGTCTCGCTCGGCCAACAACTTCTTTAGCCGGCCGTTCTCCTGTTCTAACTGTTTAAGATGGCGTACATCGTTCACCTCCATCTCACCAAACCTCTTACGCCAGGTGTAGATCGTTGCGTCGCTCACACCGTTCTTCTTTGCCACCTGCGTGACTGGCATCTGATCAGCCTCTCTGAGGATCCTGACAATCTGCTCGTCGCTGTATCTGCTCTTCTTCATGGTAACTCCCTGCTAGGAGCACCATACTCTCAAGTATCAACTGGTCCTAAAAATGGCAGGCAGGTCAGTGTCTCTAGTCTCTAAATTTAAGATCCAAAAGTCTGCCCAAAGGTACTATGTTCATTACTGGATAAATAGCGGATTATGTTAGACAACAACAACGAATAAATGGAATAAATCCGAAATCAAAAAGACTCCCTTCTTGCACCAAGCAGTTTGTCGAGCAAAGTAAACAAGGAACATGATGCACGAGGTCTGTTGAAGGGCAGGGCGCGAAATGCCGAATATAATAAGTGATGAGGAACGTGCCTTCATGAAGCTGGAGGCAGCCTCCACTCGTGCTTTTTTAGAACAACAATACAAACGTCAAAACAATGAGATCTTAGCCATTGGGAGCGTGATCATTCTCCTTTTGGCTGTCAGGGCGACGTTGGCCTGGTTAAATGCCGACACTTACGCGTTTGGACTGATTAGTCTTGGTGCGGATGGTAATTATATGATCCTTAGTAGATCCTTGATTTCCGTTTCGTTCGTCTGCTTATATTTATTGTTACTAAAGTTAATTTATATCCACATTGTTTCCATAGCAGCGATCACCACGACCGCAGTTCTATTATGGCAGGATCTAATGTGGATAATCTGGCTCTTAGAAAACCCTGCAGGCCTTATTCTTAGTATTAATTTAGGAATAAGGATCTTGATCATAGGTCTGATGTTGCTGGTCCAGTATAAACTTATGCGCAGAGATCTATGGCTTTAGCTTCAAAGTGCCAAACCTTTTTCATGGTCATGTTTATCCCTTTTTTAGGATGGGCTTCTTTTGAGTCTGGGCGGTAACTACAACTACCAACAGAAGGCAGACCTCCCCCCCCGTGCCTAAAGGAGTGTCAACATCAGTTTAAAGGTTGAAAAACCCTGAGAAGTTCGTCCGGAAGTTCGTCCGGAATAGGGGTTTTGAGGGAAGTAAACACTATAAATATAGTCTAATAGCCTAGTGTTTTATGCAAGTGGTACCGAGGGCCGGAATCGAACCGGCACTCCCGTAAAGGAACCGGATTTTGAATCCGGCGCGTCTACCAGTTCCGCCACCCCGGCACGTGCCAGCGCAGTATATCAGAAATTCCTTTGGCGTCGCGTCTAATCATGTCTTTGGCTCATCGCGGTATTAAATCAGGATCATTTTTACGCTCTGGCTTGAGGGTGGCTGCAGCGTGTGCCACCGCTTGCAGATTCTTGGGGTCAATCTTCCATAGCGATATGCTTCGGGTTTGTGACGGGAAAGGATGGTGGGTCTGCCGAACGTCGGATCGGCTGATTGACGCGTTGGACCATCAAGGGTCGTTTTGAGCGGACTGTTAATCGAGACCTGCCCTGATCGTTTGGCTGTATGGGCATGAAATCAGGGAATGCAGGCCAAAACGAGGTTTTTCATGCTGAATGCTTTGTGACGCCCCTATGCTGCAAGATCTGGCCAGGCTCGAGGCCGTGCCGAGGGTGTTCGATCGAATGCAAATCAGGATATTTGATTCGGTTTAGGTTCGGCTTGCCTCTTCCTTCAGGATGGTGTCGCGTATGGCCTCGGCCTCAGCGGTTAAGGCTGAGTAAGTGCGAATATCACCGTTTCGTTGTGAATGCATGGCCTGTTCAAGCTTTTGACGATACTGCTTGTTCAGGTTAATCAAAGGATCTTTTGGTTTAAACCATGAGAACATAGGGCAGTACCGAAGGCGGATTTGCTTAAGATACGGCGTTTTAGGTGGAGCGGTTTGCTCGATTGGATAAATGAATGATTTTTCAGAGGTTCGAGGGTTGCAATGAAGAAGTCGGATTTTGAATACGAGTTGCCAGAGCATTTGATTGCCCAAACGCCACCGCAGGATCGTCAAGGCGCCCGGTTGATGGTGGTGCACCGAGAATCACAAATCATTGAGCATCGCCTGTTCTCGGATTTTTTGGAATATCTGTCGCCAACGGATCTTTTGGTTTTCAACAATACGAAGGTGATCCCCGCTCGATTTTTTGGGCAAAAAGCATCGGGCGGTCAGGTTGAGATTTTGCTGGAGCGGATGATCAGTGATGTGACCGCCCTGGCCCAAATTCGAGCCAGTCGTGCGCCGAAAGCCGGGACTGTCATTACACTGGCTGATAGTGATACACAGGTTCGCGTTCTGGGTCGTGAAGGCCGCTTTTTCACCCTTGAATTCCCGTCCCCTGGCCTCAGCGCAATCGCTGCCGCCGAAGGCCAAATACCGCTACCGCCCTACATTAAGCGCGCGCCCGCAGAACTTGATGCCAGTCGGTATCAGACTGTTTTTGCCGAACGCGAAGGGGCGGTGGCAGCGCCCACCGCTGGTTTGCATTTTGATGAACCGATGCTTGCGGCAATCGATGACCTGGGTATTGACCGCACGATGCTGACGTTGCATGTTGGCGCGGGGACCTTCCAGCCGGTTCAAGTGGACGATATCTTGCAGCATCAGATGCACCAAGAATGGTTTTCGCTGCCGCCGGATACGGCAAGCCGGGTTCAAGCCCAAAGCAGTCGGGGTCATCGGGTTTTAGCCATCGGCACGACGAGCGTGCGGGCACTCGAGTCGGCGGTTGTTGAGGGTGTCGTTCAGTCGATGCAGGGCGAGACTCAAATTTTTATTTATCCCGGGTATGAGTTCAAAGTCATCGATAGATTGATAACGAACTTCCATTTACCTCAATCATCTCTATTAATGCTGATCAGTGCGCTGGCGGGGAAAGCCTTAATTCGACGCGCCTATCAAGAGGCGATCGATCAGGAATATCGGTTTTTCAGCTATGGCGACGCCATGCTGATTCTTTAACTGAGATCGCTTTTGTCGAGATTGGGCATGATGGCACTCGATTCTTCCATTGGTTGTGTCATGCGTTACGTTAAGACGTGTTTTGGCGGCGCATGCCGTGACGGCAGAATGCGATCAGTGTGCTAAGCGTGCGTATCGTCTAGGCGCCCCGTGCCGGGGCGTCAGGCTTTCCAGCTTTCCTTGAATATTCGTTTTGGTGCCGTCTCGCACAGCCTTGGTGCGTCAGGCAGCGGATTGATGCGCGTTGCCGGCGCCTGGTCCGTCATGGTCCCGCTCAGGGAAACCTAATTGGGGCGGGGAGCCTTGCTGACACATCGGTTTTTATAGGGGTGATTGGCCAGGTAAGGCGTTGCTGCTGGGTCATATGAAAAAATGGCACGGCGCTTGCTTTAAGTAAACCCGAACCCATTCGTTAATAGGAGTCGCGTTAGAATAAAAGAAGTTAGTTTAAAGCAAGGTCCCCCCCCCTTTTTTTTCCTTGCGCTAACGTTAGGCCCTGATGAGTCCCCTACCTTCCCCTTAAAATGACTCATCGGGGCCTTATCTTTTACAGGGTTTGGTTTGTTCGATGAGGCCCTCAAAGCTCGCTAAAGCAGTAATCAACTGTGGTCATCACCCTAAAACTAAAAGAATCAAAATCATTTTTCGACGACTGGATTTAGAGTGACACGCGCAGGCGCTTTGAAACAACAAGTTCTGTTATGATGAAGTCTAGATGCAAGCGCTGCGGGCATGAGGTGTTGCCGCAGGTGCAGATCACGGGATTTTGATGTTGCCCATCAAGCTGTGGTTGTCGCATCGGATTGGTGGGTAGATATTTTTTGCAATCGATTCAACGTTTTTCTGATGAGCTCGATGCGTTTAGGAACCAACTTTGGACAAGAATTCAGATTTGCAGTTGCTCTTAGCGAGGCAACCGATCTTCGATATCAATATCGAGGTGGTCGCGTATGAACTGTTGTTCCGAGAGTTCGATCCAGATCAAGCCAATGTGCTCGATGGTGATCGGGCAACGTCTGCTGTTTTGATCAATGCCTTAACGAACCTAGATCTCAGACAATTGATTGGTTCAGGGCAGGCTTATGTCAATTTCACGGCAAATCTTTTGGAGGTTGATATCCCGCTAGAGCCGGCTCGGTGCGTCATCGAAGTGCTCGAAGATGTTGTGGTAACGCCCGCACTGATCGAGCGATTAACCGTTCTCAAGGCGAGAGGGCATCAAATTGCGCTCGATGACTTTTTGTATTACGAGGAAGCGGCGCCCCTGTTACCTCTAGCCGATGTGATCAAGCTCGATATGCTGGCTTTAGACGAGCAACAGTTAATGGACATGCTCGAGCGTTTCAAAGATTTGGACGTGAAGTTACTGGCGGAAAAAGTCGAAACTCAAGAGATGCTGGATCACTGCAAGTCGCTTGGGTTTTCATTATTCCAGGGTAACTTCCTCAGTAAGCCAGAGCCCATTAGTGGTAAAAAAATCTCGGCGAATAAGCTTGTGGTTTTAGAGCTTTTGAATAAATTGCAGGATCCTGATAGTAATCTCCGTGACTTAGAGTCATTGGTTGCACAGGACCCCGCGCTGGGCTTTAAGACCATAAAGCTCGTGAATTCAGCGTTTTACCGCCCTCGGCACGAGATTGACTCGCTGGCGCATGCAATGACCTATTTGGGAATTGATGCGATGCGGAGTTTGGCCAGTTTGCTCGCAATATCAGGGATGTCAGATAAGCCGAATGCCCTGCGTGATCACGCGCTCGAGAAAGCCAAGTTTTGTGAGCGATTGGGTGAACAGATCAGTCATGAAGAAGCGCCGGTTTATTATTCGGTTGGCTTGTTGTCGACGATGGATGCCTTTTTCGATCAACCTTTACCGATGTTGCTTGAAAATCTGATGTTGCGGGAAGATATCAAGCAGGCGTTACTTGAAAAAACGGGACGTTTGGGTTTGATTTTAAAAACCGTAGAAGCCATTCAGTCTGGGGCCTTAGACCAAATCGATTGGCCCCAGTTGGAGTTGCTCGGTTTTTCGCCAAATTCGGTTAATGAAATCTATCTATCGGTGATTGAGTGGCAATCTCATCTTGGCGATGACCTGGGATTGCTTTAGTCATGCAGTTTGAGCTGCTCGCCCAGCGCGGTGAGGCCCGTCTCGGCCGTTTGACCCTCGCTCATGGCGTCGTCGAAACGCCAATTTTTATGCCGTGTGGCACCTATGGCTCCGTCAAGGGGATCTCTCCAGAACAGCTTCGATCCGCGGGCGTTCAGATTTTACTTGGCAATACCTTTCATTTGATGCTTCGCCCCGGCGCTGAGGCCATCGAGAAATTCAATGGGTTACACCAGTTCATGGGCTGGGACCGTCCGATCTTAACGGACTCCGGTGGTTTTCAGGTCTTCAGTCTTGCGGATATGAATAAGGTTAATGAAGAGGGCGTCGCTTTTCGGTCGCCTATTAACGGCGATAAAATTCTGCTTACGCCTGAGCGAGCGATGGCCATTCAAACCGCTTTGAATTCAGATATCGCAATGATTTTTGACGAATGCACGCCCTATCCGATCTCGAAAGCGGGTGCAGAAACGTCAATGCAATTGAGTCTTCGTTGGGCCGAGCGATCTAGAGCGGCCTTTACCAGCAACAATGCGCTGTTCGGCATTGTCCAAGGGGGGGTGCACCCTGATTTACGGGAGGCCTCGCTTGAAGGGCTGTGTAAGATCGGTTTTGAAGGCTACGCTATTGGCGGTCTATCGGTTGGCGAGCCGAAACCGGCAATGCTCGAGACCATTCGAAAAATTGCACCCAAAATGCCCAAGCAGGCGCCGAGATACCTGATGGGCGTTGGTACGCCATCGGATCTAATTGAGAGTGTTCGGCGCGGGGTGGATATGATGGATTGCGTCATGCCCACTCGGAACGCCCGTAATGGTCATTTGTTTACCAGTTCTGGCGTGATCCGGATCCGAAATGCCGAGCATCGGGCGAGCGATGAGCCGCTGGATGCGCGGTGCAACTGTTACACCTGTCAAAATTTTTCCCGGGGTTATTTGCATCATTTGGATAAGTGCGGGGAGATCTTAGGGGCGACCCTCAATTCAATTCATAATATCGCTTACTACCTTGAATTAATGCGCGAGGCGCGCGGCGCGCTGGCTCAGGATCAATATGATGCCTGGGCGCTCAGGGTTTATGCGGGTTGGTCTCAGACGCCGCCACCGCTAGAATTCGACCTAGATCACCTACAGTGATTGCGTCTGGCGTCCGGAAACAGGACAATGCAGCGCTTTTGGCGTTCTCAATAAGGGTTCGGATCCGTAAAAAGGGGCGAGGCCAGAGTTGAAGAACATTTTTTAGGGACAGGGGGAATACATGCTTGAATGGTTTATTCCCGCTGCACAGGCGGCTGACGCAGGAGGTCCAATGCCAGGATTCGATATTTTAATACTTGTCGCTTTTGCGGGAATTTTTTATTTCATGCTTTGGCGCAAAAGAAGATGAAAGAACATCAAAATATGGTGAACAACTTGGCCAAAGGCGATGAGGTTGTGACAGCAGGCGGCTTGATTGGCAAAGTGACCAAAGTGAAAGCGGACAGCAATGAAGAAGTTGCCTCAGGCGTTGAGCTCAGATTCCAAAAAGCCGCTGTCTCGGCGGCCTTGCCGAAAGGCACTTTGAAGTCCTAGCCTATTGAAACGCCCTGACTGAGGTTGAATCTGTGTTAAATCAATATCCCCTGTGGAAAAACCTGCTGATTGTTGGCGTGGTTGTGTTGGGCATTATTTACGCAATGCCGAATTTTTATCCGCCGGACTACGCCATTCAGATTCAAAACGAGCAGGGCAGCGCAGCGGTTAAAGATCGGGAACTCACGATTGCTTTGCTCGCGTTGGAACAATCTGGCGTCAAGATTAAATCAAGCAGCCTGATCGATGGCAGTGCTCTCATTCGACTGAGCACTGCCGATGACCAACTTAAGGCCCAACCTTTAATTCAGCGCGCGCTCCATGATTTAAACGCAGACTTTGTCGTAGCGCTTAATTCAGCCCCCACAACCCCCAATTGGTTGCGTGATTTAGGGGCAGAGCCCATGAAGTATGGATTGGATCTTCGAGGCGGCGTCCATTTTTTGATGGAGGTTGATACGGCCAGCGCCGTGGAAGACCGTCTTGAAGGCATGGAGCAAGATATCAAAAGAGCCTTTAGATCAGGCTCTGATCGGGTGCGATACTCGGGGACCGCGATCTTAGAGGGCCGGGTGCTGCAATTTCAGTTTTCAGACGAAGACTTGCGACGCAAAGCAAGGCGTCAAGTTGAAACGACCTACCCGCAGTTTCTCGTTACTGAGATAGAAATTCCAGGCGTCGCCGATGGTTTTGCGTTGAACTTGACCATGAGCGATAGCGCCGTTCGAGAAATTGAAGATTTTGCGGTGCAACAAAACCTGCAGACCATTCGTAACCGAGTCAATGAATTAGGGGTTGCCGAGCCGTTGGTTCAACGGTTGGGTCGCCAGCGCATTGTGGTTGATCTACCGGGTGTTCAAGACACGGCGGAAGCCAAAAAGATATTGGGCAAGGTGGCCACGTTAGAATTTCGGCTTGAGGCCAGTCCCGATGCCTCCAGAGCCAGCACGCTGCCTTATACTTACGAGGGACGAGGCGTGCGGCTCGAGCGAGACCTGATCCTCCGAGGGGAACGGGTGTTTGACGCTCAAGTTGGGTTTGACCCCGATAGCGGCCTCCCCCAGGCCAATATTACGTTAGATAGTGAAGGTGGCGAGTTGATGCACCGATCGACCCGGCACAATATTGGTCGAAGAATGGCCGTCGTGTTTATTGAAACCAAAACTCGAGATCGGTACGAGGTTCAAGATGGCCGTGAAGTTAAGATAACCGAGCCTTACGTCGAAGAGCGGGTGATCTCTCTCGCCACGGTACAAGCGGCCCTCGGTGTGAATTTTCGAATAACGGGATTGGCGGGCGATGAGGCGCGCGAATTGGCGCTCTTGTTGCGGGCGGGCGCTCTGGCCGCCGACATGTTTATTGCTGAGGAGCGCACAGTGGGCGCCAGTCTTGGGCAGGAGAATATCGAGCTGGGCGCGAAGTCCGTGCTGATTGGTTTCAGCCTAGTCGTGCTCTTTATGCTCGCCTTTTATCAATGGTTTGGTTTAGCGGCAAACTTAGCCCTGGTCGCGAATTTACTACTGCTGGTCGCGGTCATGTCGAGCTTGTCGGCCACCCTGACCCTGCCAGGGATTGCCGGTATTGTGCTCACCGTCGGGATGGCAGTTGATGCCAATGTGCTCATTTTCTCGAGAATAAAAGAGGAACTCAAAAAAGGGACGTCGCCACAACTGGCTATTAATGCCGGGTTTGAACGCGCCTTCGTCACCATTCTGGACGCCAATATTACAACGCTCTTGGTTGCGATTATTCTTTACAGCATCGGCACGGGGCCGGTGAAAGGGTTTGCGATCACCTTGATGATTGGTATTTTGTCGTCGATGTTTACTGCGATTATGGGTACACGTTCCTTGATCAACTTGGCGGTGGGCGGACGTCCCGTTAAACGCTTGGCAATCGGGTGGTCGAAATCATGAGTAAGATCCCGTTCATGAAGTATCGTACCGTTGCGGGTTGGAGTTCGATTGCGCTATTGCTGGTCGCGACCGCAAGTCTGAGCGTTCAGAGTTTGAATTGGGGCTTGGACTTCACCGGTGGCACGCTGGTGGAAGTGAGTTACCCAGAGCCCAGGAATCCGGAGCAGATTCGCCAGGATCTCGATAACGCTGGCTGGAATGGTCATGTGGTGCAGTATTTTGGCTCGGACCGGGACATTTTGGTTCGTATGCCGCCGCAGAAATCGCTCTCAGATAAAGACAATGCACGCTTGGGCGACAGTCTGTATGCGGCGTTGAGTGCGTCCGTTGATGGGCAGATTGAGCTCCGAAGGAGCGAGTTTGTTGGCCCGGCGGTTGGCGAGGAACTGGCCAATCAGGGTGGCTTGGGGTTGCTCGCAGCCCTAGCAATGGTGTTGCTGTACGTTTCCTTTCGCTTTCAGCTTAAATTTGCAGTGGGCGCGGTGATTGCCCTCTTTCATGACGTTTTGTTTACGTTGGGTATTTTTTCATTGTTACGCTGGGAGTTCGATTTAACCGTATTGGCAGCACTGCTCGCGGTCATTGGGTACTCTTTGAACGACACCATTGTCGTGGCCGACCGAATTCGAGAGAACTTTCGGCTGTCACGTCGTGGCAAGTCCAGTGATATTATTGATGAGTCGCTGAATCAAACGCTGGGACGAACCTTGATCACCTCGATTACAACCCTATTGGTCTTGTTTGCCTTGTTAACGCTGGGGGGTGAATTGATCCGGGGCTTTGCGTCCGCGTTGATTATCGGGGTCGTGGTGGGGACTTATTCGTCAATTTATGTTGCGGCGAATGTCTTACTCAAGCTGAATTTAAGCCGGGAAGATCTGATTGTTCCGATTAAAGAAGGCGCCGACCCGGATGGCGAGCCTTAGCCCTAAGCCTGGTTGTTCACGCGAGCCTTGGGCGAATGGGTACCTGCCCGCCAGAATCATAGGCCTAAGATTAAGTTCTTAGGTAAGGTGTGATCGGGTTAGCGAGCCTAGGGTTTTAAACAGTCTGGGGTTTGCAGCAACCAAGTTGCCAGATTTTAAGTGCTCCAGGCCACCTTCAAAATCACCGATTAATCCACCCGCTTCTTGAACCAGTAGACAGCCTGCTGCGATGTCCCAGAGTGCAAGGTTATGCATCCAAACGCCATCCAGTCGACCCGCTGCGAGGGAGGCAAGCTCGAGGGCCGCGCTGCCGGGTTCGCGATAGTTGCCTCCGGCATTCACCAAAGCCTCGGCCGTTTTGCTGTGACCTTCAAAGCGGTCGTGCCGATAGGATCCAGCGCTGGCGAACAGTCCGCCTTCGGGCTTTTCCCGGTTGGATACGCGAATCTTTCGACCATTGAGTTGCGCACCGCGGCCCCGTGAGGCGATAAACTCTTCTTGGGTGATCGGGTTGATGATCACGCCGTGTTTCAGCTTGCCAAATTCCATGCAAGCGATAGAAACGCAGAAGTGCGGAATCTGCCGGCTAAAATTGGTCGTGCCATCGATGGGGTCTATGACCCAATGGTAGTCCGAGTCACGCTTTGCTTCGATTGCCGTGCCTTCCTCGCCTGTAATAGCGTGGTTGGGAAATGTTTTTCGGATGGAGTCTGATATAATTTGCTCCGCTTCACGATCCACGTTCGTCACAAAATCATTCGTGCCTTTCTCGCTGGTTTTAACGAGGTCGGGGCGATCGTAAGCTCGAACGATATGACGGGCTGCTTCTCTTGCAGCCCGCAGCGCAATATTGATCATCGGTTCCATAGGGCGTTCGGTGTTGCTGAAAGAGGGCGCATCATATCAGATCTGCCTCGTTGAACAGTAGGATAAAAGGATCATCATCATGTCGAACCCTCATCCATTGCGGGCAAAAGTGCGCATTGTCTTGGTCGAAACCTCTCACCCAGGCAATATTGGCGCAGCAGCCAGAGCAATGAAAAACATGGGGCTGGATCGCCTGTATTTAGTACAACCTCTTGATTATCCAAACGAAAAAGCTGTTTTTCGTGCCGCTAGCGCAAGCGATGTATTGGAACAGGTCGTGGTTTGCGCCAATCTTCAAGAAGCTATCAGCGACTGTAGTTTGGTCCTTGGGACCTCCGCTCGACAGCGGCGAATCCCGTGGCCTTTGGTGACCCCAAAAGAAGCAGCGATCAAGATCACCGAGCATGGGGCTGCCGCTGGGGATATTGCCATCGTGTTTGGTCGCGAATCAAAAGGGCTGAAGAACGAAGAGCTGCAGCAATGCCAGTATCACGTCAACATTCCAACGAGCGATGCGTATAGCTCTTTGAATTTGGCCATGGCGGTTCAGGTCCTCAGTTATGAGTTGTTTTGCGCGAGCCAAGCCGGTTCTGAAGAACGGATTTGGGATCAATTGCCTGCGACCAATACCGACCTAGAACACTTTTTTGCGCATCTTGAAGGCACATTGGCGGAGGTTGGTTTTCATGATCCAGACAATCCCCGGCAATTATTGACCCGCCTCAGGCGTTTGTTCTTGAGGATTGAGCCCGATCAGATGGAAATCTCAATTTTAAGAGGTTTTTTAAAGGCGGTGAACGATACGGCCAAAGGCAAATCCTAGTGTTTTAAATACCCGACTAAAACGCTTGGTTATTAGCGGCGCCTGCATTAAACTTTGCAGCGTCGGGACGTTTGTTTGGGCGTCGTGACTTGTTTTAGGGCGTTAACGGCGCTCTTGCGCGCTTTTTAGTTGCTCTTGCGCGTCTTTTGGTTAATGAATGGACGAAGCGATGAAGCTGACAGCAAAAGGCCGATACGCCGTCACCGCCATGGTGGATTTGGCGGTTTATGGTGGCGAGGGTCCAATCTCCCTGGGCGAGATCTCCGAGCGGCAGTCGATTAGCCAGCCCTACTTGGAGCAGTTGTTTGCAAAGTTAAAGGCGAACCATCTGGTTCTGAGTGTTCGCGGACCCGGCGGCGGATACCGATTGGGTCGGGATAGCCAGGATATTGATGTTGCCGATATTGTCGCCTCTGTTGATGAGTCAGTGGATGCAACCCGATGTGGCGGCAAGGCAGATTGTCAGGGTGGCGAGATGTGTTTGACCCACGAACTATGGTCGGATTTAAGCGATCAGATTCACGGTTTTTTAAAAGGGGTGAGTTTGGCGAGTCTCGCCCAAAAGAATCATGTGCGCGCGATTGCGACCAAGCGATTGATGGATCGACACGACCAGATCGGAATCCAAGCCGTACAACTAGCGGATTAATGAGGTTGAGGAAATAATGAAAGCACCGGTTTATTTTGATTATGCAGCGACCACTCCGGTCGATCCCAGAGTTGCCCAGAAAATGAGTGAATGCCTGATGACCGAGGGGAATTTCGGTAACCCTGCGAGCCGCTCGCATAAGTTTGGCTGGGAAGCCGAAGAAGCAGTGGAGCTTGCGCGCAAGCAAGTCGCAGACCTGCTCAATTGTGATCCTCGAGAGATCGTTTGGACCTCTGGCGCGACCGAGTCCGATAACCTCGCGATTAAGGGCATCGCGCAATTTTACAAAGGTAAAGGTAAGCACCTTATTACCTCAAAAATTGAACATAAAGCAGTTTTAGACCCATGTAGGCAGCTAGAGAGAGAAGGCTTTGAGGTTACTTACTTGAACCCATTACCAAGTGGTCTATTAGACATAGAAGAATTTAAGTCTACAATAAGAGAAGACACTATTCTAGCCTCATTCATGCACGTTAATAATGAGATTGGTGTTATACAAGACTTACAAGTAATTGGTGATATTTGTAGAGAAAATAAAGTTTTCTTATCACGTGGATGCGGCCCAGAGTGCGGTTGGAAAGATCGCCAATTGACATGGAGACTATGAAGGTTGACCTGTTGACTTAATCGAGTGTCTCAGCCCACAAGATGTATGGCCCGAAGGCGTATTGGCGTTTTGTATGTGCAGACGTAAGCCGCGGGTGCGTCTGGAAGCCCAGATGCATGGTGGCGGTCATGAGCGCGGCATGCGCTCGGGTACTTTGGCGACGCACCAATTGGTGGGTATGGGCGAAGCCTGCAGAATCGCGGAGCTTGAGAAGGCCTCTGAAGCGGCAAGCACCCGTGCGCTGCGCCAGCGGCTGTGGGATGGCGTTGCCGATATGGAAGAGGTCTACTTAAATGGCTCTCCCGATCAGCACGTTCCAGGCATCGTCAATATTAGTTTTGCCTTTGTCGAGGGCGAGTCGCTGATTATGTCGCTGCCTGAAATCGCGCTGTCCAGTGGCTCAGCCTGTACCTCTGCCAGTCTCGAGCCGTCGTATGTATTAAGGGCGCTTGGCATGAATGATGAACTCGCCCATAGCTCTTTGCGCTTTTCGGTGGGGCGGTTCACCACTGAGGAAGATGTCGATGGCGCGATCGAGCAGGTTCGGCGCGCGGTTGAAAAATTACGAGAATTATCGCCACTTTGGGACATGTACAAGGACGGCG
>CAJJAX010000034.1 GCA_905182155.1 uncultured Pseudomonadales bacterium | reverse complement strand
TATTGGGTCCGGTGCCGCTCACCGCAACCCCGCGCTTTGCGTCGCCGAAGATCTGCGCGGCTTGCATGATGTCGTCGGCCGCAACGCCACACCGCTCGGCGGCATAGTCCGGTGTAAAAGGCTCAACCAGCGCGGTCAGTTCAGCAAAATTTTCAACGTGCTGCTCGCAAAAAGCCGCATCATGCAGGTTTTCTTTCACAATATAGCGGATCATCGCGGAGAGTAAGGTTGGGTCCTCGGCGGGCGTAACTTGTAGGTGCAGGGTCGCTCGGTTGGCGACCTCACTTTGGCGTGGATCCACCACAATGACCTTCATCCCCTTTTTCATTTCGTCGCGAATTCGGGCATAGGGGCTAAAGGGCGGTGGGCCTCCGAACTGGGTGTACATGGAGACCACGGGATTGTTGCCGATCATCATGCAGACGTCGGCCCCGGTGAAGGCGTGCGTGCCACCTGACCAACTGCCGAACTGTGATTGTGCTATTTTTCGACTGGGCTGATCGATGGTGACCGAGGTGTAATAACTTGGGGAGGCCGACGCTCTGATTGCCAAGCCTTCGCCACATGGATTGCGGCAGAGTTTTGATAGCCAAAAGAGCCGACGTAGGTTGCAACACTTCGAGGTCCGTGTTCGGCAATAATCTGCTGAATTTTTTCAGCGATTTCATCCATAGCCGTGTGAACTGAAATCGGCTTGAAATCACCGCTGGCCTGTTTTTTGAGCGTCTCCCGCACGCCCTTCGGCGTTGTGTGTTGTTCTGGAAGCTGCCGGCCTTTTATACAGGTATAACCCCCGTAAACCGGGTCTGAGGCATCGCCGCGTACTGTAATGGGCTTGCCGTTTTCGACATCCACTTCAATGGCGCAGTAAGCATGGCAAAATCGACAAAAAGTTTTGTGAGTGGTTTTGCTCATAATGGCGTCTCCTATCCATGCTGGATGCGAATTCTTCAGCGTTCACTGGCACGAGAATAATGGTAAGGCGTGCATGGGGTTCCTCAAGAGTATCGAATATCGCTAAAAACAGTCAATGCTGATTTTTTTATTATTTTATCGGCAATTGATGCGGTCCTTTAGATTGTGAGTGTTTAGGCTCACGGGCTAGCTTTTACTGGTGAAATCGCTGTTAGGCTTCGGATATAAAAAAGCGGGCTTTAGCCCGCTTTTTTATACTGCGATCGTTCTAAGGATGCCCAAAACAAGCTTAAGGACGTCAGTGCGGGGAGTCCCCATCCTTGAAAACCGGTCGTTGGACCACCCAAGAATAGGGCCTGCTTTTTGAACGCTGCATCCGTTAAGTTCTTGCCAAGGGCGGTGATGGATCATGGATCGCTATTGCCGGCTTCTCAGTTGTAAGCGAGCCGAGCATCCATTTGAGGGTAGCCGCCTTCGTAGAGACGCTGATCGGCGCCGCTTGTGTTGATCGTTAGGAAGTCGCCAACGGGCTTGTCGCCGACGTGGAGCCCTAGAACGCCATTGCTCACTTTACGATCGTAGGCGAATTGCAGCGAAAAGCTGGAATCGGGTTGCCGGGAGGCTGAGCCGCCCCCACTTTTCTAAGCGTTCCAATAGGATCTAACGTGCCGACGACGGCCGTCACGCAGCCATCCCCGGGTTTGACACGGCAGGGCAAACGCTTCGTTCTCGAGGTCGATCGCCCCGGCGTTAAAAATCAGCCGCATAGTGTCATTGATGAGCCATTGGCCTTCAAGTTTCCAGCCCTTGGACGCAATACCGTGGCCATTGTTGATCAAGATGGTCGTTTCATTGGGCTCGGGTGTGAATGGGTTGGCGATGATCCTTGGGATACGGCTTAGGACATCTGAGAGACAAAAGTAATCAAGTCAAAGTAATCGCGCCAGGCTTTGATCTTGCCAGACTCCATCTCGAAAGAGCACCAGGTACAGGGCAGGTCGACACAGCCTTGCCAGCGACTCGCGTCTTAAAGTTGCCGAGCCGTTCCGTTAAGACAACCGAACCGTTGGCCGCAATGTTCAATGTAATCCAATCAACGGCAACGGCCTGCATGCCTCGGATGACGGCTTCAGCTGCAGCCTTGCCTTCTAATTTTTCCATCGGGATGTTGTGATAAATCACGTCCTCGGCGAGGAGATCAACGACCGTGTCCCAGTCCATCTGGTTCCAGCCCTCGATAAATGCTTCTACGATTTCAGTGGGTGTCATGATGATCTCCTCAAAGAATGATTCAGCAAAGGATTAAATTGCCTGTGAGGCGTCTAGCGCCGTTGCAGCCACCAGTCGGCAATCGACAAGGGATAGCGTTTAGCCGCCTCAACCATTGCCTCACTATGATGTGGCGCAAGGGGGGCGTCTATGGTTTTGGTAAGCGGATTGGCGCCCTCGACGGGGTCAAGATATTCAAGGCTGATTGACTCGATCACCGCGCCGAAGTCGACGCCTTCATGATGGTCAGAATTTTGATGATCATAAAAGGCCCATTTGTCCCGAAAACTGAGTAGGCAGTAGTAGAAATTGGGTTTTTGGCCCTTAAAATATTCGTAGCGAAGCACCCCATCTTCTGCGGATAAAGTGCTTTCAACCATATACGTCATGATCTGTTCAAACTCGGCCTCTGAACCCGGCTTGATGGTGATGTGCGCAAGTAAGGTGGTCATTCAACTGTCTCCTGCAGAGTCCGGTAAAAAATGGCGTCGTGCGCGCCGGTCCTAAGGCAGCTTGCCATTGTGTTGACCACCTGACACGTCGATGAGTTGGCCGTTAATAAAGCCAGAGGTTTCGTCATCGGCTAACCACAAGGCGGTTTGGGCGATATCATCGATGGTGCCCATGCGACCTGCTGGGATGTGTGGGATAAAGCGCGTCTCAGAATCGCTAGTGGTAAACATGGCATCGGTCATGTCCGTCTGAATCAAACCCGCGGCAATGCTGTTGAACCGAATCGATTTAGGCCCGTATTCCAAGGCGGCCACTTTGATCGCATAGTCGATGCCGGCTCTCGCTGCAGCATAGACGCTCAACGCCGGCCCGGGTAGTCGCGCGGTCAAGGATGAGATTGTGATGATGGAGCCGCCGTCTGTCATGGCTTCGGCTGCGTAGCGAAAGCATAACAGCGCACCGATAAAGCTCACGTCCAAAGTCGGTTGAATCTGTTCCGGGGTGAGCATTGCAATCGGGCTTGCGGCAAGTCCGCCCGCGCTGTTGATTGCGATATCAACCCGCCCGGTCTGCGCTTTTGCCGCAGTAAACAGCGCCTCGATTGACGCGGCGTCGCTCATGTCGCAGGCGATTGCCAGGCCGTCAATTTCCTCAGCTAAGGCTTGCAGCGGCGCCAGTCGTCGACCCGAAACCACAACCTTGGCGCCGTTCTGGGCTAGGAGTCGAGCAATGGCGACGCCAAAATTGTGTTGACCAGAGGCGCCGATAACGACAGCGGTTTTTCCTTGCAGACTCATAAAAACTCCTAATTGGGTCAAGGTGTTGAAGGTTAGAAAGTGAAGGTTGTCTCTCGCCCTGTTTATATTGCTTGGTGCGCTTGCTTAGGTCATGGGCAAGTGTTGCTGATCAATTCTTTTGATCCGCGCCGAGCGGTATCACCGTCCCTGTAAGGCGGCAACAACCGGCGCAAAACTTTCCATATTGGTTTCACCCACGGTGATATAGGAGATGCCGTACTGTTCCCGTCGAACCTCGAGTTCATCACAGATTTCTGTGACCGACCCAAATAAGGCATGGGGGTGCTTTCGCATCTCTTCAGGGGTTGAGCCAAAATTCTGCGCAAAGCCTTCAACGATCGGTTGGGCATTGTCTGTTACAAACGTAAAATAAGCGCCAATCTCGAGTTCAATTTCGTTGAATCGCTGGCCCGCACCTTCTTTAACCCATTGGATCTTTCGGAGTGTTTCGGAGGCGGTCGAGGTGCTGATGCCATCGGGCCCAATAATGCCTTTGCGATTGTTAAAGTTGAGGCTGACGATGTTGGCTTCTCGACCGGCCAGACGCAGCACCCGAGGCGAGCCGCCGCCAATCATGATGGGTGGATGCGGTTGGTTGACCGGTTTGGGGATGCCCTCAAATTCTTGCCAGCTGATATCAATGTTATTGAGGTCAACGATGCCGTTTTGGCTATAGGCTTTCGTGGCCTGGACGACCCGTTCCAAACGATCAATTCTTCGACCCGGGGAATCCATAGTTAAGCCAATGGCCTGATACTCATCCGCGAGCCAGCCGGCGCCTAACCCCAGCTCAAGTCGACCACCTGAGAGTAAGTCGATGGTCATCGCTTCTTTAATCAGCACAACCGGGAGGTGGTAGTCGATACAAAAAACGCGGCAGCCAATTTTAATATCAGTGGTGACCGCAGCGGCGTAAGCCATGGCGGGTACGGCCGCTAAACTCTGCACAGGATGATTGGTTCGCTCAAGCGCTGGACCCGGCCCGATAATATGATCGGCCAGATGAAAGGCGCTGTAGCCTAGGGCCTCGGCTCTTTGAACTTGGTCAGCCCAGGCTTTACCAGATTCAGCATGAAAGCTTTGGACGCCAAAACGGAAAGGCTTCGTCATAGGTTAGTCACCTTTGCAGTAGGCAATGCCGCGGCGTAGGAGCTCGTAGTATTCAGGTTTATCCCAAGAGCCCAGTTCGATATTGGGGTAAAACGGTACCATCGGTTGCATATCATAATGACCACGGCAATGGCCGAGGTTTAAATAAAGCACTTCACCCTCGCCCAGCGGTCTCAGATAATAAATCGGTCTTGGGGCGTTGTCTGGCCAATCGGTATTCACAAAGCCGGTCGCCTCACCCGTAAACTCGGTATGCAGCAACATGTCGTGATCTGCCAGTTGCTTGCAAAGATATAACTCGTCATCGGTCTCAAATTCATTAATGCCGGCAACAAGCGGATGGTCTGGATTAGAAACCCTAACGGTAAAGGGCTGAATTGGGGGATGGGCCATAAATTGTGAGCCTAGAGTTTCCATGAAAACCGGCGCAACCTCAGGACAGGCTACGCCGTTCTCGGTGAACTCAAGGATGGAGTTGGTCCCATGTAGCGCAAACCATTTGCCGCCTTTTTCCACAAAGCTTTTTAGCGCAATTTGCTCGGCTTCGGTGGGGATGAGATTACAGGTATAAGAAATCAGGAAATCGCTGCTTGCGATCGCCTCACTGTCACTGTAATCGCTGGCAACGGTTGTGCGCACTGATGGGTGCTCGGCGAGAAGCTTCAGCAGCTCCAGCCGAGCATAATCAATGTCGTGATAGTCGCCAGCGGCAACCAGATAGGCCTTTATGGCTGTTTCTGACATGGGATAACTCCGATTGGTCTAGTATTGAATCCGCTTGGTCATGCCGCCATCAATCACAACGTTTGTGCCCGTCGTGAATCCGCCGAGTGGGCTGATTAAGAGTGCGGCTTGTGCGGCGATTTCCTCTGCGGAACCGAGACGGCCGAGCGGGATGGTTGCAAGTGTGGAATCATAAAAAGCAGTCATGCCCTTCTTGATTTTGTCCCATGAACCGCCTTCGACAAAAATTGGGCCCGGGCTGATCGCATTAACACGAACGCCTTTAGCGCCTAATTCCTGAGACAGTGCGCCCGAGTAATTGAGCAGACCGGCCTTCATCGCGTTGTAAGGCCCGGCGTTCATGAAATGCTCCAAAGCGGCAGTCGTTGAAATCATGACGACGCTGGCATTGGCGGATTTTTCGAAGAAAGGTTTGCACGCTTCAACGCCGTGTACCGCAGATAAAATATTGTAGTTGAACTGAGAAATCCAGCCTGCATCGCCCGGTGCATTACCGCCGGAAACGTTAGAAACAAAGGCATCGATTCCGCCTAGCTCTTCCCCAACAGAATTAATCCAGGCCGCAAACGCATCGCCATCAGCAACGTCGAGGGCTTTCCCGGTGACCTTCACGCCTTTAGCGGATAACGCTTCAACTGCACTGCTAACGTCATCGGCGCTTCGAGCGCAGATCGCAATATTGCAGCCTTCTCCCGCCAGGGTTTCAGCGATGGCGCGACCAATACCTTTTGTGCCGCCTGTGATAATGACGTTGTGTCCGGTGAGTTTTAAATCCATTGTGAGCTCCTAGGTTGATGTTGAGGTTTAAATTTTTTTTGCAGGCAATCGCTTCTTTGTCCGTCGGCTAAGGGTTAACCATAACGCCGCCGTCAACCGCCAAACCATGCGCAGTAATAAAGGCAGCCTCCGCAGTAAGCAGGAAATTGATCGCGTTGGCAATATCTTCTGGTTGCCCAAGCCGGCCAATAGCGGACTTCTTGGACCAAAAGTCGGTGAATCCGGGGTCGGCTGCAATTGCTGGGCCGGTGATACCCGTCACAATTGCGCCCGGCAAAATGTAGTTGGCGGTGATGCCAAAGGTGCCCAGTTCTAACGCCAACGTTTTGGTTAAACCTGCGACCGCGTGCTTTGACGTGGTGTAAGCCCCCATACCGGGTCCGGCAAGATTAGACATGATTGAGCCAATGTTGACAATGCGGCCCCGGGTGCTGTGCTTTAAATAGGGAATGGCGGCTCGAGAAATTCTAAACACCGCCTTCAAATTAACATCGAGGATTCGATCCCAAGCATCATCTGCCATGGTCTCGACCTCGCTACCCCCGACCATGCCGGCATTGTTGATCAAAAAGTCGAGTTGGCCGAAGTGATCGATGGCGCAGGCCAGGATTTTGGCCGGGCTGCCATCTGCCGCAACATCTGCTTGTAAATATTGTAGGTGCTCGGCATGCCAGCTGGGCTCGGGTTGGACATCCACAATGAGTACCTGGGCGCCTTCATGGATCAGTCTTGCCGCGGTGGCTCGACCAATACCGCTATTGCCGCCAGTAACAATGGCGGCAAGCCCTGTGTGTAATGATGTCATATCCAATTTCCTAACGGTCGAGATGGCACATGATCCAAGGGCTCTAGCCTAGGCAAGGAAAAAGAGTCAGTCAAGACTGTTTTTATAGAAACGTTGAAGACTGTTTTTATAGAAAAGTTCAAGACTGTTTTTATAGGATCCTTTAAAACAGTTTCACGAAGCGTGGCCTCGCAGCGATTCATTGGCATCAGGCAAAGCGGTTCTTTGGCCTGTGCGGGTTCTTTTTCGCTGATTAAGTCCTGCCGCTAGCCCAGGTGATTGCGTTACTGAATAACTGCTGAAAGTGTGCGTTGTTCCAAGCTTCGACATCATCTCCACCCTGGAGGTAGCAGATGCGGCTATTGTCGTGTTGTTTCGTCCAGCCAACGAGATTGCTGCCGGTTGGGTGCCGCCAGTTATCATTCCAATGCATCAAGCCACGCTCGACAACGGCCGCTGCAGAATAAAAATGCGCTTGCTCGAACGTGTAATCGCTCGCGAGCAGGGGCCTGATGCGGTCTTCATCAACCTCGTACAGATAAAGCTCATCCGTCATGTTAAAGCGAGACGGTAGTCCCGCTGTGATCGGATGATTCCGGTCGACGACAGAGATCTCGTGGCTGACTTTGTGTCGATAGCCACTGTCTTGGACGTCGGCCCCATCAATTTTTCGCGGGGTATAGAGGAACTGACCGCCGATAATATCTCGGTATTCTGGCCAGCTGGGCCATCCAGCGATGGCGTGGTGCAAAAACACCATGCCCTTGCCATCTTTGAGTAGCGCTTTGAATTGCTGCTTAAAGCGCTCAGAGGGGTCTGAATAAACGGGTCCGCCTGGCGTGAAGGAAATCCCAGGCATATCGTAAAAAACCAGGCAATCGTAGGGTGCCATCAGCTCCGGACTCATGATGGTTTCTGCCAAGGGTTGCTCGACATGCGTGTATTGGCCGGCGAGCGAGTCAAGCATTGCAAAGAATGCACCCTTGTTAAAAGGGTGCCCTTTCGTAATGACTAGGAAGTTAGGGTCAGACATGATGAAGTGACGGCGTGTTTGCTTTCAAGTAGTATCATAGTGAATCAATCGTTAGTAAAGAGGGCTTGACGTTTTGGACGGAAAGCAAAAGCAGGCAGCTGATGACGGCAAAAGCTGGCAGAAAATAAAAAGCGAGCAAACGAAGACCGCGATCTTAAACGCGGCGTTGGACTGTTTTCTCTTGGTTGGTTTTAACAAAACAACAACTGAAAAAATCGCTAAACAAGCCAAAGTCTCGCGCGGTGCGATGTTGCATCATTTCCCTCAGCGTTCAGACTTAATTCACGCGTCGGTGCAGCACTTGCATCGAAAACGGCTGGAGGCTTTCGAGGAGACGCTTTCTAAACTCAATGAAGACGCAGACTTTACGTTGGTAGAAGAGGGCATTGATGCGTTTTGGGATCAACTCCAATCACCGCTTTTCGTGGTGTATTGTGAGCTGCTGGTGGCCTCCAGAACCGATGAGGAGCTTAAGGGGACGCTGGCGCCTGCGATCAGAGATTTCCAAACCGCGTGGCGTGAAAAATCGGAACGAATCTTCCCTGACCTTGCGTTATCGGAGCAGTATGGGCTCGCCACTGCGCTTACTCGGTATTTGTTAGAAGGCATTGCGTTTCATGCGCAGTCTACGCAGGGGCCATTTTTAAGTTCTAACTCGAAGATCTTAATCGATTGGTTGAAATTGACGGTTCGAGAGATGTTTCAGGACGTCCGCGTCAGTAAGAGCGCGCTCACGGCGGCAGAGCAGCGCCAAGACTGACCCTTGCCGATGGGCCGAGCGATATAATAAATGGAATTAATTCAAATGGCATGCGAGCCGCGTTGAGCAACGCGAAAGGGTCAAACGAAAAGGTAATGTAGCTCGTGATGGCGTAATAGTAAAAGGGAGAACTTTGTGAAAATTATCATTTCAGGCACCGTAGATCTGGATCCGGACCAAATGGATGCTGCGATGGCCGCGGCTAAGCCGCTCATCATCGGCGCGCTGACCCAAGACGGGATTTTGGATTACGACTGGTGCCCCGACCCGCTCACGCCGGGCCGCATTCGAGTTTTTGAGCGGTGGGCTTCAACCGACGCGCTTGAGAAACATTTTAAAAATCATTGGTACTCAGACATGCGAGAAACCCTAGGGCAATTCGGTATCCGAGGCGCTGATGTGCTGAAGTATCAAATTGACTTAGCAGAGCCCGTTTACGATGAAACGGGTACGGCTAGGGCTGATTTCTTTACTGTCTGAAAAAGCCAAAACCAGCCTAAAAGATCCTGAAATCGGCGTGTTGTTCGGCGTGTTGAAATAAACCGTCAGCCTTGACTGTTTAACGAGCCTCGCTCATCATGCTGAGACGTGGTCCTTTATGGCGCGATGGCGCGCATGCGGACCTAGGATTTGGATTGTGTTCGATGTTAATCCGGTTGGGTAATGGTGCGCTGGATGAGGTGTTTTAGTAAAAATCAATGTGCCGGGCCTTCGCCATATTGATGCTGGTAAAGTGCCCAAAAGCCGCACCGCGCAGGTTTTTGAGGCGTTTGAGTTGGGTCCGAAGGGATACCGACTCAGAAAATGGGGGTTAAAACCCAGAGATGGATACAAAACGGTCCCGGAGTTAAGTCTTACCGTTTAAACAATATCGCGACAACGCGGGAAATGCGCGCGATCAATCATCAGCCTTGTGCAGTCTCTACTGAGAACAGCAGAAGGGTAAATTGAATTTGAAACGGATAATTAATGTGGCCAAAAATATAACCAATAAAAACCTTTTAGACTTGCACTCGTGCATGGTTCGGATTCGGCGCTTTGAAGAAGAGGCCGGGAAGTTGATGGAAGATGGCAAGATTCCGGGCGCGCTTCATCTGTATGTTGGCCAGGAGGCGGTGGCCGCGGGGGTCATGGCGCACCTTAGCAACAAGGACCAAATTACGAGCACCCACCGTGGACACGGCCACGTGATTGCAAAGGGCGGGCAGTTCTCGCCGATGTTTGCGGAGCTCTATGGCAAAGTTACTGGCTATTGCAAAGGCAAGGGCGGCAGCATGCATATTTCTAATATGGCGCTCGGCATACTCGGTGCCAACGGCATTGTGGGTGGCGGCCCGCCCATTGCGATGGGGGCTGCTTTTTCCAATAAGTTTCGAAAAACAAAGCAAGTCGCCGTGACATTTTTTGGTGATGGCGCCTCCAATGAAGGCAGTTTCCACGAGGCCGCAAATATGGCCGCGTTGTATAAATTGCCGTGTGTTTTCGTTTGCGAAAACAATGGCTTTGGTGAATACACTCGGCAGACCAACCATCAAGCGGTCACCGATGTTGCTGATCGGGCCGCGGGTTACGGCATGCCGGGTGTGGTGGTTGATGGCATGGATGTGATGGCAGTCTATGAGGCGGCGGAAGAGGCGATCAAGCGTGCTCGAGCCGGTGAAGGGCCGACATTGCTCGAATGTAAGACCTATCGGTATTTTGATCATGTTGGGATTCGCGGCATGGGACTGACCTACAGAACCGACGAAGAGGTTGATGCCTGGAAGAAGCGGGATGCCATCGCGAGCTTTGAAAAGCTGCTGACCAAGCAAGGTATTTTGACCGCAAAGAAAATTGAAAATGTGTATACGCGAGCAAACGAAGAAATCAAAGAAGGGGTCGCGTTTGCAGAAGCATCGCCCTTCCCAACCGAAGCTGATTTGCTCGAAGATGTTTATTTTGTAGGAGCCGCATCATGAGTGAAGCATTAAAAAATGGGCCCAGAATGTTGCCCTATGTCTCAGCAATTACGGAAGCGGTACGTCAGGTCCTCGAAGAGCAGGATAATGCCTTTGTGGCCGGAGAAGATGTCGGGCAGGCGGGTAGTGTCTTTGGATACTATCAAGGCCTCTTGGCTGAATTCGGTGATCGGCGAATTGTGGATACCCCCATTAGTGAGAAGGGCATTATTGGCTTGGGTGTTGGCGCGGCGGCGACCGGCTGCCGGCCTATTATTGATATCATGTTTATGGATTTCCTCGGCGAGTGTATGGATGAAGTCGCCAATCAAATGGCCAAAATGCGGTTTATGTTTGGTGGTGGGGCAACCTTACCGATCACAGTGCTCACCATGGCGGGTGCCGGGATGAACCTTGCCGCGCAGCATTCTCAAAGTTGGGAGGCCTTCCTTGCGCATCTACCCGGGGTCAAGGTATTGATGCCGTCGAATGCCTATGACGCCAAAGGGATGATCATTGCTGCCGCCAGAGATGACAATCCGGTTTTTGTTGTGCTGAATAAGATGAGTCTTGCCATGCAGGCCGAGGTGCCTGAAGAAATGTATGAAGTACCGATCGGCCGCGCGTCGATTGTGCGTGAAGGATCAGGGTTCTCAATTTTTGCGATGGGCCGCATGGTGCATGAGGCCTTGGCTGCGGCGAAAACCCTAGAAGGGCTTGGAATTGATTGCGAAGTCGTGGACGTCCGAAGTATCCAGCCGTTCGATAGTGAAACCGCGGTGGCCTCTATCAAGAAAACCCATCGCGCCCTGATTGTTCACGAGGCAGTCCGGTTTGGCGGCTTCGGTGGCGAGATCGTCGCTCAGCTGCAAGAGGAAGCCTTTGATTATCTAGATGCGCCCATTGCAAGAGTCGGCGCGCCATTTTCGCCAGTGCCCTATAGCCCTGCGCTTGAAAAACTCTACATCCCGAATGCTGAGCGCATTGTCGCAGAAGTTAAAAAGGTGTTGGGGATATAAAGTCGTGCGGGCTGTTGGGCTGGTTGCCAACCCTGCATCAGGTAAGGATATTAGGCGCTTAGCAGGTAAAGCCTCGGTGTTTGATAACCGAGAAAAACTCGCGATCGTCCGGCGTGCCGTATTAGGCGCCATTGCTGCTGGTGCGACGCGCTTTATCTACATGAGCGACTCACACGGGATTGTAAAGCAAGCCATAGCAGAAACGGCGATTCCGCGTGGGGTTCGGTTTGAAGCCCTTCCGAGTTCAGGAACGGCCTCGGCAATGGATACGATTGTGGCTGCCGAACAAATGGCGCAAAAGAACTGCGCTGTGGTGTTGGTGCTGGGCGGAGACGGTACCAATCGGGCTTTTGCTCGCGGTTGGCGCGACGCGACCTTGGTTTCGTTGTCAACCGGGACGAATAACGTATTTCCCGTCATGGCCGAAGCCACGGTTGCGGGCATGGCACTTGGGTTAATTGCCTCGGGCAAGGTCAAGGGCCATGCGGTATCCAGTCAGGCAAAACTGATTGACGTTGAGATTGAGGGGGAAGGGCAGGATATTGCGCTGATTGATGCGGTCATCACTCGGGATGCCTTCATCGGTGCGAAGGCGCTGCTGGACCCGAGTCGATTAAAAGAAGCCCTGTTGAGCCGAGCAGAACCAGCAGCAGTGGGGATAACGAGCCTCGGCGGTTTGGTGCGGCCGGTCTCGAGTCAGGATGATTTTGGACTGCACTTAACGTTTGGCAAGGACGGTCGAGAGCTGCTCGCGCCAATGGGCCCAGGGATGTTCGCAAAAGTGAGTATTAGCAAAACCCGGTTGGTTAAATTCGGGAAAGTTGTGAGGGCTCGGGGCCCATCTGTGATTGCGCTGGATGGTGAACGTGAACGGGTGGTTGCGAACGGTCAAAATATTGCAATGCAGATCTCAAGGAGTGGACCTTGGGTTGTTGATTTGGCGGCGGCGCTGCAGCGAGCGGCCAAACAAAAAACATTTTTAAGAACGATTTAGGGGAAGCGAGTGCCCAGAGAAATTTATTTAGTAAAAGTTGGGATGACCATGACCGAGGGCATGGTGTCGGAATGGTTTATTGCCGATGGCGCCTCTGTCAAAAAAGGTGAGATGCTGTATTCCTTGGAAACAGAGAAAGTGAATCTCGATGTTGATGCTGAAATGGACGGGGTCGTTAAACATACAACTGACGTGGGCGTTATGCTGGCACCGGGTGATGTGGTTGGTTATATCTTCGCGGCAGACGAGGTCATTCCGGCGGATTTTTCAGGGGTCGCAAGCCCTGCTGCGGATCCTGTGGTTGACGCACCAAAAGCCGAGGCCCCGGCCGCTGTGGTCAGCGCGGCGCCTGAACCGATTGTTGTCGCAAGTATTGATGGCCGGCTGAAGTCCTCACCGGCCGCGCGTCGCTTGGCATCAGAATTGGGGGTTACCTTGGCGGGTTTAGCCGGTTCTGGACCAGGCGGGCGGATTGTCGAGGCAGATGTGACCCACGCTTCCTTGCAGCCTCAAAGGGCTGGCGTCGCTGCGCCCCAAGTTGCTTCAGGAGCCAGTATTAACGCGTCGCCGCTTGCGCGCCGATTGGCAGCTGAGCGCGGTATCGATCTGAGTCAAATTAAAGGTTCTGGTCCTCAGGGCAGGGTCCTGCAGAGTGATCTTGATCAAGCGCCGTTGGCGCGCGCGGGTTCAGTGCCGGCGCCGGCTGGGCCCATGGCGGGATCAACCGTACCCGTTCGAGGCATGCGGAAAACAATCGCCCAACGGATGCATCAAAGTTTGCAGACTGCGGCTCAGCTATCGATGGATATGACCGCGCAGATGGACGATGCCGTTCGCTTGCGAGGGCAATTGCTTAAGGAATGGGAAGGCCAGGCGCGTCCGAGCTATACCGATCTGGTGATCAAGGCGGTCGCAAAAGCCCTTGTTCAGCATCCGATGATGAACAGTCGTTTTGATGACACTGAAATTACGCTCCTTCGAGAGGTTCATATGGGGCTTGCCGTATCGGTTCCAGAAGGCTTGTTGGTGCCAGTGATACGCAATGTTCATGACCTCGATTTGAAAGAAATCGCCCAGGAGAGCGCCCGATTAGCCGCCGCTGCCCGAGCCGGCACGCTTGGACTTGATGATTATGCTGGCGGAACCTTCACCATCTCGGCGTTGGGGATGTTCGGCGTTAATTCGTTCACACCGATTATCAATCAGCCGCAAACCGGGATTCTCGGTGTGAATCAGTTGTTTGATGGCCTTACTTGGGACGGTGATAAACCGATCAAAACCAAGCAAATGAAGGTATCCGTGGATAGGGTCACATGTGGGCGATGGTGCGCCTGCTGCTGCCGGTGCTCGCCATCTCGGCTGAGTTTTTATCCGAGCCTTATAGGTTGCTGCTATGAACGAATTTGATGTTGTGGTCATTGGCGGCGGTCCGGGAGGTTATGCTGCCGGCATCGAGGTGCACAGCTCGGCCTAAAAACGGCTATCATTGAGAAGGACAAAAACCTTGGCGGCACTTGCTTGAATTGGGGCTGTATCCCAACGAAGTCGCTACTGCATTCCGCTGAGTTGTATACGCAAATGCGCTCGGCCGAGGATTTTGGCATCCAAGCCAAATCAGTTGGCTTTGACCTTTCAAAAATTGTCCAAAAATCAAGACAAGCCGCGGATCAGCTGAGCCAGGGGATCGCGCAACTGATGAAGAAAAATAAAATCCAGGTCTTCACGGGGGATGCAAGCGTTGTCTCCGTCGGGCAGGTTCAGGTTGGTGATCAACTACTCGTAACCGATAGTATTGTGATTGCATCGGGTGCAGAGCAAAAAAGCCTGGGTTCAATGGCCATTGATGGTCAGCAGATCTGGGGCGCGCGCGAGGCCATGACGCCGACCGCATTACCCGCTCGGTTACTGATTGTCGGTGCTGGCGCCATTGGCGTTGAATTTGCGAGTTTTTACCAAGCCCTAGGTTCAGCCGTGACCCTGCTTGAGGTGGCGCCGAATATTTTGCCTGCCGAGGATTCTGACATTTCGGCCCTTGCGGCTGAGGCGCTCTCGCAAAGGGGCATTACCATCCAAGTCGGCCAAGGACTCCAGGCCTTGGCATCGGTTGCTGGCGGTGTACAGGCAACCATCAATGGGGAAGTCCTCGAGTTTGATGCGGCCATCTTGTCGGTTGGGGTTTCGGGGCGCGTTCAGGGGCTCGGTTTAGAAGCCCTGGGTGTTGCCATGCAGCGTGGCTTCATCGTGGTCGATGACCGCCAGCAAACATCGATACCGGGAATCTATGCGATAGGCGACGTGGCGGGCGCGCCGTGTCTGGCGCATAAAGCGACGCATGAGGCGATGATTGCGGCAGAAAGCATCGCTGGGCGAGCGGTGCAAGGCCTTCAGCGGAATCGAATTCCGGGCTGCACCTATAGCTTTCCGCAGATTGCGAGTGTTGGACTTCGAGAACAGGATGCGGGCGATCGTGCGTTACGAATTGGCCGATTTCCGCTCTATGCCAACGGCAAAGCCGTGGTCTCAGGTCATACCGAAGGCATGATTAAGACTATTTTCGATGCAGAGACCGGCGCGTTGCTCGGCGCGCATTTGATTGGGGACTCGGTCACTGAGTTAATCCAAGGGTTTGTCATCGCCATCGGGCTTGAAACAACCGAGCACGAACTGCTGGAAACCATCTTTCCGCATCCGACGGTCTCCGAAGCGATGCAAGAATCAGTCTTGTTAGCCTTTGACCGGCCGCTTCACCTCTGAGCCTGCCTGCTCGGCTGTTGCGCTCAAGCAGGCAGTATTCGAAAGTGAATCGGTGATGTCGGATTAGCCGAGGTTCATGCTCTGAGATAGAACGGCATAGCCATTGGTTGCGGCTAAGCGCTTACCAACCACCGCCTGATAGTCCTCAGAGTTATACCAAGTCTTTGCCGCTTCTGTGGACTCAAACTTGATGATAACGGTTTGCGCGCCGGGTGCCTCGCCTTCCATGGTTTCAGCGGCGACATCGAGCACCACCAGTTCGGCGCCATATTTCGCGAGGGTAGGGCCCGCGCCCGCGCCGTATTCAGCGTAGAGTGCCGCGTCGTTGACTTGATATTGCGCTATAAAATAAGCAGCCATGTCGTTCTCCTTTTGATTTATGAAGCTTCTCGTTCGGTATGTCGCGCGCGATAAGGCGGCGCCACCTGCCCGCGTTCATCCCGAATATCAAATTCTTGGCTCAGGTCCTCGACCCATTGAATTGACCCTGATCGAGCCATAATGTCGCTGGCGAGTGCCAGGGCTGGTACGCATCGGCCAACGCCGAGGGGCGTTTGCGAATCGCTGAGGTCCGTGCCATTTTTTTCTGCGTGGGCCGCTATGAACTCCGTTGCAACCGACCCGGGATAGAGGACGACGGCGGCCACGCCTTTTGGCTCAAGCTCGATGGCCATATCTTTGGTCAAGCGATCAAGACCTGCTTTACCGGCGCCGTAGGAGGATGAGAAGTGATAAGACTGCCCGCCCGGAGAGGATACATTCACCATGAGTGCGCCAGGCCCTGCTGCAAAGAGCAGTGGGGCTGCGTGCCAGCTGGCGACGTAATGCGCCCGCAGACCAATGCCGACCTGGTCATCCCAAATATGGATGGGATGATCCCAAAAGCCGCCGCCCCAAGCCGGTGGGCTGGGTATTTTATAAACGTTGTTTACGAGAATGTCGATCTTGCCGGCCTCTGCCGCAACCTTCTTGAAAAACTGCTCGATTTCGTCATCGTTGGCATGATCGACCTGGGTTGCGATACCAATACCGCCTGCCTGTTCTATGGCGGCAACACTGCCGCGTAAGGTGAGTTCACCGTCGCCATTTGATCGACCGGTGATATAAATCGTTGCGCCTTCCTCGGCGAGTGCAATGGCGCAACCGCGGCCAATGCCGCGAGTGGCGCCCGTGACGACACAAATCTTTCCTTGAAGTCGGCCTGTCATTAAATGCTCCTTAACGAGATTCTCGAGTTGGGTGAATTAAAGTAGTTCCGCGAGTTTTGCGCGTTGCCAAACCCCATCACCAAACATAAATTGGCTGTGCATCTGACGTTTGTGATAAATCTGAACATCGGCTTCCCACGTGAAACCAATGCCACCATGCAATTGAGTCGAGCGGTTCGCGCAAAACTCTGCAGTGTCTGAAGCGCTTGATTTCGCCAAGTGGGCGCAGCGCGCGGCATCATCCGGATCAAAATCAAAGGCCGCCGCCGCTTGGTAAACCAAAGATCGCGTCTCATCCGTGGCAATCATCATATCAACGATGGGATGTTTAACTGCCTGAAAAAATCCGAGGGGGTGGTCAAACTGATGTCGAACCTTCGCATAGTCGGCGGTTGCCTGAAGTTGCCATTCTGCCGCGCCAGCGATGTCAGCAGCGGTGAGTGTGAGCAGCGCAGGCAGGGCAAGGTTGAGGCAGCGTGAGCCTTGGCCTTGCTCCGTTAAGGGCTCAGCGTCGGTCGCGTGAAAGGCAACGCGTGCTTGGTCGCGCGTTAGATCAACAATGCGGTCGGGGCTGAGTTCAACCGTCGGGTCGGCTCGGTTGACTCGAAAAAGATCGATCCCGTCTTGGCATTGGGCCGCAACAATCAAAACATCACACTTCTGGGCATCTGTTACATACCAGGCGCTGCCGAGAAGCTTGCCATCACTGAATTGAACATCGGTCGAGTCTGCCTCCAGGGATCCGTCCTCGCCATAGAGGGCTAAAGCGGCGCAGAGCCCGGACGCCATGTCCTCAAGCAATTGTTTGGCTGAATCGGTTGGCGCTTGCCGAAGAATAAATGCGGCGAGTAAGTTGTTGCTGAGCGGCGTTGGCAACGCATAACGGCCAATCTCTTCCGCCAGCGCAGTGGCTGCGACCAGCCCCATGCCAATGCCGCCCTGCGCTTCAGGAATGGCAACGGCGTGCATGCCGAGTTCCACGGTTTTTTGCCAATTTTGGGTATCAAAGTAGGCTGGCCTGGGGCTGCCGTGATAGGGGTCTTCTGTGCCTTTTAGGCTGGGCCGAAGCGACTCAGTCGTCTTTTGCTCAAGGAGGAATTTTGCATAGGTATCCTTCAGCATGTTGATGTCGTCGTCAAATCCAAAGTCTTTGGGTGTTGTCATGGTGTTCTCCGCCGGCTTGCCGGTCTATTTACTCTTGGCGAGGCCCAGCACACGTTCGCCTAAAATATTGCGCTGTATTTCGCTGCTGCCGCCCGAGATTGTGCCCGTATAAGTATTCATATAACCCAGCGGCCATTTCCCGTTGGCTGGGGCATGCTCGTCGCCAACATAAAGACTGGACTTCAAGCCCAGGATGCCAAGCGCGATCTGATGTAAGGACTGGGAGATCTCGCTTCCGGTTAATTTTCCTTGCAAGGGGATCCGCATCGCGCCGCCATTGAGCGCTTTGACCCGTGCCCGGCGACCGTTGTAGAGGCTGGCCTCGGTGCGCTCATAGACTTTAACAATCCGGTCGCGCCAAACAGGGTCATCCCAGACGCGCTGGCCATTTCGTCGGGTGTCTTTCGCCAATTGAATAACCTGCTGCATGACGGCCATCGGTGATTCCCCCACAACAGCGCCAACGCCAACCCCTGCGCCTCGCTCGCTGGTTAGGGTTGCCATGGCAACTTTCCAGCCGTCACCGACGTTGCCGACGCGGAGATGATCGCCAACAATGGCGTTGTCGAGGAAGACTTCGTTAAACCCGGATTCGCCCGTCATTTTGTGGATGGGCTTGACCGTGATGCCGGGTTGATCCATCGGCGCTAGAAAGTAAGTGATGCCGCCATACTTATCGTTCTTGTCTTGCCTTGCCAACAGCAACATGTACTGGGCGAAATGGCCAAGGCTGGTCCAAACTTTGGACCCGTTAATGATCCATTGATCACCCTCTTTGACAGCGCTGGCTTGCAGCGACGCCAAATCAGAGCCTGCGCCTGGCTCGCTAAATCCTTGGCACCAGATATGTTCTGCTGAAAAGATTGGCGGCAGGAAAGTTTCTTTCTGTGCTTCGGTCCCACACTCTAAAAGGGTGGGTACCGCCATTCCGAGTCCGATCCAATTGATAAAGTAAGGTACGCCCGCTGAACGAACTTCATTACTGGCAATTTGCTGACAATCGGTCATGCCGTGACCGCCGTACTGCTTCGGCAGGTCTGAGGCAATGAGTCCTGCTTCATAACACTTTGCCTGCCACTCAGTCAGGTACGTCAGATGACTTGGGTCGGTCACTTCATAGGCTGCCTGGGGCAACGGGGTCGGATGCGGTGCCGGTTTATTTTCTTGTAACCAGGCCCGGCAAAAATCTTGGAATTCAGCCTGTTCAGGCGTTAGGGTTTTATCGCTCATCGATTTGTATCCTTTATCATCTTGGATTGTCCGCGTTTTGTACCGTTCGCGTTCTCTGCGTTCTGCGTTCTTTGTTCTGCGTTCTGTGTTCTTTGTTCTGCGTTCTGCGTTCAAAAATCCGATCCTGCCCGGTCGGTGGGCCGGTCAATCGCGTTGAAAGAGCTTTTGAATGCTCGAAAAATCAACTTGGCCAAAGCCGTTGTCGCCGTGTGCCACGTAGAGGCTTCTTGCAAGCGATCCCATCGGCGTTGCGGTGCCGGTTTCAAGCGCCGAGGCCATTGCCAATCCTAAGTCTTTGATCATCAGGTCGACCAGGAAACCGCCTTCATAACCCTTACTGGCCGGCGCGTTCTCCATGACGCCCGGGTATGGGTTGTAAACCTCAAGGGCCCAGTTTCCGCCGGAGCTCTTGCGCATAATCTCGGAGAGCACACTCGGGTCGAGACCATTATTGACACCGAGTTGGAGGGCCTCTGCGGTCCCGGACATCAGCACAGAGAGTAGCATGTTGTTGCAGATTTTCGCCACCTGACCTGCGCCGGCTTCGCCCGCGTGAAAGATATTTTTACCCATTGCTTCAAGCAGCGGTCGTGCTTGTTCTAAGGGCGGTATCGGAACCCCCGACAATAAAGGTGAGGGTGCCGCCAAGCGCGCCGGCGACGCCGCCGGAGACTGGTGCATCGATCATACTCAGCCCGAGCGCTTTAGCCGCCTCGGCGACCTTTCGGGTTGATTCTGGCGCAATGGTGCTGGAATCGATAATGAGGGTTCCAGGCGTTATCTTAGATAGAAGTCCGTCCTCGCCTAAATACAATGACTCGACATGCCTTGAGGCCGGAAGCATCGAAATCACGACATCGACATTTGCGACCGCGTCGGCCGCGGTGGCAGCGGCTTGAGCACCTTCTGCTGTGACCCGTTCAACGGAACTGGGCACAAGATCAAAGACCGACACCGAAAACCCCGCTTTGATCAGGTTAATCGCCATGGGGCCACCCATGTTCCCAAGTCCAATAAATCCAACGTTTTTCATAGGGTCTCCTTAGTAAAGTATGACGCGCAAGGGGTCAATTAAAGTTAAACGCAAAGATCCGCAAGCGGATGCTCGGGCCAATGTTCTTCGAAGTGGGACTGCACAACGGCATCCGGTACATCGCCCAATTGAAAGCGCCAATTGGGTTTGCCGTCTTTTTCAATCAGTAGGGCTCGAACACCTTCGGCGAACTCACCGTGCCGGCTGCACGCAACCGCCAAATTGAGCTCCATTTGGAACATGGCCAACATATCTTGCGATTGAGCGCGTTTGAACTGCTCAATAACAATCGCGGCAGTAATTGCTGAACCGTTCAAAAAGCCTGATTTGGCGCGGTTTAAGAAGGCGCTGTCCGGCCAACCTTGGATTGCGGCAGCCAGCGTTTTGATCGGGTTGCCGTTCAGAAGGGCCGCCTCAATGCTGGGCCGAATGACCCCGTCATAGTTCGGTAGTTGCGGCTCAGGCAGATCCGTTGAGGCGGCCTGCAGTCTGACCAAAATTGCGGAAATTTGCGGTGGTAGCGGTTTGCGAGTTGTCCAATGACCCGAGGGCCGCTAAGCAGTCGTCTTTACGGTCATGATGGATGAGGGCATCGGCCATCCCGACGTGTTGCGCATCTGCGCCGCTGATTTGGGCACCCGTCAAGGCCAGAAAGTGCGACCAAACGGGATCCATCCGACTAAAGGTATAGGTTGCGCCAGCATCCGGAAATAATCCAATGGTGATCTCGGGCATCGCCATTCGGGTTTTCTCGGTTGCAATCCGAAACGTGCACGCCGAGAAGATGCCCAGTCCGCCGCCCATAACAATCCCATGACCCCAAGCTAGGGTCGGTTTGGGATATTGATGCAGATCATAGTCCAGCCGGTATTCGCGCTCAAAAAAGGCATCGCAATAGGTGCAAGGCCCGCCGGGCGTGGCTTGCATGTCGTGGTACAGGTTCTGAATATCACCCCCAGCAGAGAAGGCTTTTGAGCCGGCGGCGTCAAAAAAAATGGCGATCATGTTGGTTTGTGATCGCCATCGATCGAGTGCGCCCTGAATCAAGTCGATCATTTCAAGGCTGAGGCTATTTAAGGTTGCCTCAGCGTTGAGCGTGATGTGCCCAAGTACGAGACCGCGCCCGATGTCTCGTTCCTGGACCAGGACTGGGGGCGCCATTAGGCATTCTTCCAAGCGGGCGCGCGTTTTTCTAAAAAGGCATTCACCCCTTCCTTTTGGTCGAGGGTTGAGAATAGGGCAACGAAGGCTTCACGCTCGTCATCGAAGGCCTCAGGCATGGTTTTATGCCGTGCTGCCATAATCAATTGCTTACAGGCGGCGACACTGGTCGGGCTTTGTTTCGCCGCTGAGGCGGCGATCGCCATTGCGCGCGTTAAGCTTTCGCCTTTGGGCACGACTTCCTCGACCAAGCCAATGGACCGCGCCGTTTCGGCATCCACCCGTTCGCCGCACAGAATCATTCGTTTTGCCCAGCCTTCTCCAACCAGCCAAGGCAAGTGTTGGGTGCCGAGGCCTGCAGGCAGTAGCCCAACGGTTGCCTCGGGCAAGGCCATGACCGCTTGCGCCTCTGCAATCCGAATATCACAAGCCATCGCGCACTCAAGGCCGCCGCCCATGGCATAACCATTGATTGCGGCAACCGATACCCCATTGAAATGGGTTAGGGCGCGAAAGGCTGCGTGAAAATGATTGGCGATGATGCCCGCGTGTTCTGGGTCACCGTCCGCGAAAAGGTTGAGGTCGGCGCCTGCTGAAAAGAACTTCTCCCCCGCGCCAGTAATGACCAAGCTGTAGCAGTTTGGATCTGCATTGAGGTCTTTGATGAGCGCTTCAAGGGCTTGCAGGTTATCGGCATCCCACGTATTAGCCCCCGGATTATCAATGGTGATTAATGCCGTATGATCCTGCATCTCAAATTTTAGTTTCTCGGTCATGGTCACTCCTTAAGTGATGGCTTCTAGGTCGGCGAGGGCAAGTAGTCGACGGGCAATGATGACCCGCATGATTTCATTCGTGCCCTCGAGGATCTGGTGTACGCGATTATCGCGAACGCACCTTGCAGTAGTCGTCGTAGCTCATTGTGTCGTCGCCGTGCAGCTGCAGCGCATCGTTGCAGATACTAAAACCGGCATCGGTGGCAAAGCGCTTGGCCATGGCGGCGTAAACTGTGGCTTCTGGATCGTTATGGTCGACTTTAAATGCCGCCAATCGGATCATTTGTCGGGCGGCAACCAGTTCGGTCGCCATATCAGCAAGCTTAAACTGTAAGGCCTGAAAGTTCGCAATGGCTTCGCCGAATTGCTCGCGCTCTTGCAGATACGTCTTTGATCGATTCAACGCGGCTTGCGCGGTGCCCACAGAACAAGTGGCGATATTAATGCGGCCGCCATCAAGACCTTTCATGGCAATTTTAAATCCGTCCCCAGCGGCGCCAATACGCCGGCTGACGGGCACGCGGACCTGATTAAAAACAATCTCTCGAGTCGGTTGGCTGTTCCAACCCATCTTGTTGAGGTTGCTGCCGTACTCGACGCCCTCTGAGTCCGCGGCAATGGCAAGGCAGGTAATCCCTTTGGGGCCTGCATCCCCAGTTCGGACCATCGTGACCAGGGTGTCTGTCGCGCCAGCGCCTGAGATGAACATTTTACTGCCGCTGACCACATAATGATCACCGTCTAAAGTTGCTTGCGTCCTCAGTGAGGCCGCATCTGAGCCTGCGCCAGGCTCTGTGAGGCAATAGCTGGCGAGCCTCTGGCCACTGATCAAATCCGGACAAAGTTCTTCTCGGACCGGGTCGCTGCCAAAGGTTGCGATCATCCAAGTGGCCATGTTGTGGATGGAGATAAAGGCGGTGGTCGAGGTGCAACCCATGGCCAATTGCTCAAGGATAATCGAAGCGTCCAGCCTGGAAAGCCCCATGCCGCCGACTTCCGGCGGGCAGTAGAGCCCGCAGAAGCCCAGGGCGCCTGCATTGGCAATGACGTCTTTTGGGAAGATTTTCTGGTCGTCCCATTCCGCCGCATGTGGGGCAAGTTCTCGGTCAGAAAATTGTCGCGCAACGTCTTGAAAGGCTGTTTGGTCTTCGTTCAAATTGTAATTCATGCAGTGGTCATCATTATTGAGCGTAGGTTTAGGTTTTACGTCACGTTTTGTTAGGTGGGCGACGCCTTCGGGGCTTTATCCTGATCGGTGTTTTGATCTGTTCGAGCGCAAAAGTGCCTTACGCCATAAGGCGCCAAGCGCTTTCATCACTACCGGGTCTTTACGGGTTGGTCCGCCAAGGCACCATAATAAACAAACCAGTAACGCAGTGAAAGCGGCGGGCAATGAACGTTTACTGGGATCACGGGGCCTCAGTGATGCGCATTTTTGAGTAAATGTGCGGCGCCATGGGCCGTGTTGATTGCGGCTGAATCACCAAATAAACGTTCTTTCATCGTTCCGAAAACGTGGCGGTTGCTGCCCAAATGTGCCAAAGACGCTGCTTTTTCAATGGCCTTGGGGAGAAGTTCATCTAGCTCAAGTGCGCTCGAGACGATCCCTGCCTCGGCAGCATCCGGGCCGGTCCATCTTCGGGCCAGTTGCACGGTTTCAAAAAATACATTGGCTGGGAGCTTGTGCTTGAAAAGGGCGAGCTCTGGATCCGGTATGACCATGCCGATTTCAACTTCATTGGCGCAGGCAAAGCCCCGATCCCGGCGCATCATTCTGACATCGTGACACAGGGCCATCATAAAGCCTGCGCCGAAGGCATGGCCGTTAATTGCGCAGACCGACGGTACGGGTAAGGTGATGATCCGTCCCATTAGGGTCATAAATTCCGAACCAAAGGCCGCACGGTCTCCGCCGCGATGGGCCCCAGTTGTGGATCGCCACTCAAGATCCAGGCCATTAGAGAAGAATTTAGGATGACTGGCCGTTGTTACCAGTGCCGCGGGGCCCGTTGAGGCTTCAACTTCATCGAGCGCATCACTAATGGCCCGCACAAAGGTGGTGTTCCATCGATTTTCTTCATCATCCAAGGTGAGGATGAACGTATTATCTTGGCGGTCAAGTTGGATCATAAGGCAGTACTTTCTATCGGATGCGCCGGAGTATGTCTCAAGGCGCGAGTGGTGCCAAGGGCCGTCGCGTTGGCCTTGGTTTTCGGCTGGAAATAAATTAGGTTTACGCCATGGATGTTGTGACAGCTTCTCAGCTTCAAAGTTGCTTTACTCGGGAAGAAGACCTTTGGTTTCCCGATCTGACCAAAATCGTCTGGCAAGATCTAGACTTTTTAGGTTGGGTGCACCCATCTGGGCATTTAGGTTATATCGTTGCCCAATCGCCGATTGATGGCGCGCTGAAAGGCGTGGTGCTTCGTCGTTTTGAGCGGCCCACGAGCCGGGTTCGATTGGATATGTGTAGCTTGTGCTTACATGTTCACGGCAGGGGTGGCACGGCGATGTTTTCCATTACAGAATACGGAAGTCGAGGGCGGCGAACCATTTCAAACGTGGTTTGTACGGACTTGGCGTGCAGCTTAAGGATTCGGAATAAGATCAATCCTTCGAGTTTGATGCAAGAAACCTTGTATCTTGAAGCAAAAGTTTGGCGTATCCTCCAACGCCTGCATCGCTGGCTGATTAAAACGAAACACCTCTAAGGCCTGGCGGCGCGAGACGCGGGCAAGGTTCATGGCCGATTTTTCTGATCGTCATCGTCATCGTCATCGTCATCGCAATCGCCATTATTTGTTAGGACGTTTTTTTGAAAACTCGCGCCGTCAAGGCTCTGCAACAAACCTTTAAACCCACGGGCCAATTGTTCTATGGCTGGTACATTGTGGCGTCGGCGGGGGGGCTGCAAATGTTGGCGAGCCTGCTCTGGATGCAATCCTATGGGGCCTATGTCGTTTTGTTGCAGCAAGAATTTGGTTGGAGCAAGACCATTGTTGCCGGCGCGTTTGCGTTAACCCGGATTGAAAGCGGTATTCTTGGCCCGCTGCAGGGTTGGCTGGTCGATCGGTTTGGGCCCAGGATGATTCTGCGCATTGGGGTTATTTGCTTTGGGGTCGGCTTTATTTGTTTTAGCCAGGTGCAGTCCCTGCTGAGTTTTTATGCCTCGTTCGCACTGATTGCTTTAGGCTCTAGCCTTGGCGGCTTTGCAACCGTGATGGTTGCGATTGTGAATTGGTTTAGTCGACATCGGTCAAAAGCGGTGGCTTTTTCACAAATTGGATACGCCTTGGGCGGTATGGCAGTGCCCTTGGTGGTGCTCGCGCTCGAAGCCTTTGGTTGGCGAACAACAGCGATGATGTCTGGCGTGCTGGTGATTCTACTCGGTTTGCCGATGGCGCAAGCCGTCCGGCACCGCCCCCAAACTTATGGCGACGTGCCTGATGGGGTTTTGCTGGAGGATCTATCCGGCGCGGGCGCGCAACCGGCCCGTGATTATACTGCGAAGCAGGCCATGGCGACGCCTGCTTTTTGGTTGATCAGCTTCGGTCATGCGGCGGCCTTACTCACCGTCTCCGCTGTCATGGTTCATCTTGTGCCCCATCTTACGGAAGGGCTTGGGTTCTCTCTGAGCCAGGCCGCCCTAGTAATTACTTTAGTCACTGGGTGTCAGTTGATTGGCCAACTGTGTGGCGGGGTGCTCGGCGATCGATTGGATAAACGGCTTTTGTGTGTCATCTGCATGATCGCGCACACCGTCGCGCTTTTAATCTTGGCCTATGCCAGCAGTTCGGCGGAAGTTGTGGTTTTTGCGGTTCTACACGGTTTGGCTTGGGGGGTTCGCGGGCCACTGATGGTGGCGCTGCGCGCAGACTACTTTGGCGCAGCTTCCTTTGGCACCATTATGGGTTTCTCCTCTTTAATTGTGATGCTGGGGATGTCGCTCGGGCCGATTGTTGCCGGATTATTTGCGGACCATTATGGCAATTACCAGGTTGGGTTGATGGTGTTGGCGATTGCGGCATTTTTTGGTAGTTTCTGCTTTCTCGCCGCCAGGCGGCCGGTCCCGCAAGCCGTGCCCCAGAGGGGATAGACGCGCGTTGGGTCGCCTTGGCCGTTGAACCCTGCGCGACAGGTGGGCAGCGCTGGGTTTGGACCGCTCGAGTTTCAAGCGTGGCCCCGCCTGAGCGGGCAGAACAGCCGAGGCGCGACCGGACATTGAGTCGGCGCCTCAGGTCTTCCGCTTCCCGCCGCGTTAATCCTTGCGAGCTGAGTTTGCCGCGCCCTCAAAGGTATAGAGCCCAAGCTCTTCTCTGATGGTGGCACCAAGTTCTGAGGTCATATCATCAACCGGAATCCCGGTTGCGTCGGCTATTCGAACCATGCGCTGAAAATTCGCGGCGACACCTGCTGCCTCGATCACAATGCCGGCACTGCTGGCTTGCTCCAAGGCGTTGCGAGCCGTTGTGAGGATCGATGAATCTCGGCTCATAACGGCCTCGGCAAAAGCGAGTAGTAAAGCGCCATGTTTGACGCCCGCATCCTTCGCATCAGACGCGCCGGTCAGCGCGGTCAGATCGACCGTATCGCCGGCAAGTTTCGCGCTCACACGGAGCATCGAGGCATGGGAGTTGGTTCAGTAAAAACAGCGGTTGATCGCGGACACCCGGCCCGCAATGAGTTCCATTTGCATCCGGTTGAGTTGTCGGGAAGCCGATTGCCCTAAATTGCCCATCTCTTCGAGGGGTAGGTAAAATACCGCAGCCAGTTGCTTCCATTGCCGAACCAGGTCGGGCGCTGCTGACAGTGCCCTGATGACATTCGCGCCGAACCCGGTAGGCCAAAGGTCTTTCACTGCATCTGTTAGGCCATCACGTTGGATCATCGGAACAAAACCCGTCTTGGTTTCGAGATTCTCCGGCGTTCGCGGCGATGCAAGGCCGGGTTGAGGTCGGGGTAGCTCGGGCAAGGTCTGGCTGAGTGCCCGACAAAATTCGTCGATGCTGAACAGGCAGACCACAATGCCGACGAGTTCGGCATAGGCGAGCCTGGAAACGCCGCTTTGCTCAAGTGCTTGGACCTGAGTTTCTGTTATGCGGCCTTGATCAGTGATGATCTGATGAATCATGTCGACGGTGAGCGGGTTCAAGTGGTCGTTTTCAGGATGCCGGGTTTTAATTTGATTGCGCGATAAAGCCGCTTTTTTCCGCGTGCAGAGTGCGCAGGTGCTGGCGGCCCGAGCTGCCGCGGCGATGGCGATTTTTTGCGCGCCATGCCAACAATAACCCGGCTTCGCCAAAAATAAGAAATAATTGGATAGGGCGATCTGAATGTCTGGGCGTGCAGTGAGCGCTTGGTTTAGATTGGACATAGGCACCTCTTTTTTTGACCTTAAGCAACGCTTTTGACCTTAAGCGACGGCGCGAGCGCGTGCAACTGGGCTGTGCGGGTCGGTAGGCGTCAGTAGGGCTTATTGACTTAATGACCGAAATCGGTAAATTGGTCAGTTATGGTAGATCAACCTCTAACCGACGTTTTGACCGGCATTAAGCAATTGCTGTGGCCGGATGAGAGCGTGAAGCAGCGCCAAAAGCGGCGCAGAATTTTAAGCGTTGCCAATCAGCAGTTTTTAAAAAGTGGATATCGCAAGGCGAGTATTCAAGAGATTGCGACCGCCTCTGGAGTGAGCAAAGGTTCGATTTATCTGTATTTCAACAGTAAAGCCGAGCTGTTGGTTCAGGTATTGGCCTTTGAGTCAGAAGCGTATTTCGAACAATTGCTGGCAGTCTTGGCGAGTCAGGTCGCGCCCCTGGAACGGCTGCGACAGTTCCTTTATTTGGGCGTTCAGCAGAACGATAGCTCGCCGCTCTTAGCCAAATTGCGCGCAAAGGATGGTGATCTGCAACTTGCGTTGCAGGAGGTCGATACGGGTAAAGGCGTGGTGCGAGATTACCTTCAAACTGAAATTCTGTTGCTAGAGGGTTTAGTTGGAGCCGTGTTATCCCCCAAGGTTTCCCCAGCGCGGCGGCGTCAGGTAACGAACATCGTTTACGACTTGTTGGCCGGCTATATGTTGTTGCCTGATTCGCTCAGGCAGACAGGGTGCGAGGAGCGGCCGGCCATGGTGGACTTTTTGTTGGGGGGGCTCCTGCAACCTGACGATTTTTGCGCTGGCGCCGATCAAGGTCGACAAAGCGACCCTAATGCTGGCCAACCCTTGAATCTCTCAAAGGAGTCTCGCTGTGAAGAATCTTAAATGTTCAAAAAGAGCAGAGGCTGCAATGGTCCTCGAGCGACGCCTCAGTGGGTGCCAGAAGCGCAAGACACCCTGCTTGGAATATGACAATGCGTTGCGGCGACGTGGATGGGGAGGCTTTTTGAGGTTGATTCACTGCCTGTTGTTGTGTTGCCTTGGCGCAACGAACACGTTTGCGGCGGATTACCCTCAGGGGGTCAAGGGTCAAGACGCCGCCGAGGCAAGTGCTCCCGACGCCGAGATACAAAGCGCGGAGGGGCTCATTGATGAAATGGAAGCGCTCTATCGGCAAGAGTCCAGTGCGTTTACAATTTCAATGTCCATTGTTACGCCAGATTATGACCGCCAGCTCACGTTGGCCGGTGCCAGCCAAGGCCAAGCCTTTTCATACTTTCGAATATTGGCGCCCAAAAAGGACCGAGGGGTCGCAACCCTTAAGCGGGAAAATGAGATGTGGAATTACCTCCCGAAGATTAATCGAGTGATCAAAGTACCGCCGTCGATGATGATGAGCGCCTGGATGGGCAGCGATTTCACCAATGATGATTTGGTTAAGCAAACAACGCTCAGCGAGGCTTATACGTTAAGTCTTGAAAGCCTGGATACAACCTATGAAGTGACGCTGGTCCCGAAAGAGGAGACCGTCACCGTGTGGGGCCGTATTGTTTACACTGTTTTGAAGTCTCCCTTGATTCCCCTGGCGCAAACCTTTTTTGATGAACAGGGCGTGGCGGTTAGAAAGCTGAATTTTTCGGAGCCCAAAGCCTTCGGCAATCTTTTTTTGCCCTCAAAGCTGGTGATGACGCCGCTCAATAAGCAGGGGTTTCAAACGGTGATTGTTTATGAGGACCTAACGATTAATGATCCTTCGATCACTGAGGATACCTTTACCCTTCGCACCCTGAAGCGCCGTTTTTAATGATGCTGCTCAAGATGGCATTTCGTAATTTATTTCGGCAGCGCCGCCGCAGCTTGCTCACCGGGTTGTCCATGGGCGGCGGCTACATGCTCTTTGTGTTCTCGATGTCTTTGCTCGAGGGTAGTTGGGGTAATCTCGTCGACATTTTTACTCGGGACCGTGTGGGTCATATTCAAATCCATCAAATGGATTATCGGGCGACCCCAAAGGCGCATCGAGTCATTAAAAAATACGGAACAGCTTGAGACATTCTTGAGCCAGCAGGTTGGTGTGAACAGTTATGCGCCGCGATTATTTTCAGCCGGGCTGGCTTACGCAACAGAAAAGTCGGCATGGCCTGCCTCAAATTATTGGCGATGAACGTGGCGGCATGCGCCGACGGATCGGGCGTCTGCGCGAGAAAGTCACGACGGGCGCTTATTTCGAGTGCAAGATACCGGACAATGATTCCGACGGTTAGCTTCGAGGCGAAGATCGGCTATGCCGTGTGGCGCGTGCCACCCGTGGATTTACAAATCGGAGATGAGTTGGTGTCTGGTGGGGCAAGCGGCCGATGGCTCGATTGCCAACGATATTTTCAAAGTTAGTGGGCTGGTCGGCAGCGAGGCCTCGCTTGACCGCATGAGCGTTTATTTACCCATCGAGGCCGCTCGAATTTATCTCGCCCTAACCCAAGGCGCGCATCAGTATGCCTTATTGGTTGACGATGGCGTTGATAACGAGGCGTTAGCGGATGCGCTTCAAGCCTTGCTCTCTAATTTGGAGGTTGCGCCTTGGCAGGTGGTCGAGGCGACTTTTTATGAAACCATGCAGACTGATCGGCTGTCGAATCAGTACATGATGGTGCTGATTATATTTTTAGTGTTTATCGGAGTGCTCAATACCGTATTAATGTCTGTGTTTGAGCGAACCCGGGAATTTGGGGTTTTGCGTGCGATCGGGATGCGGCCTAATCGTTTGGTCTTGCTGATTGCGCTAGAGACCTTCTCCCTAGCATTTATCAGTTGTCTTATCGGGTTTGTACTGGTGCTACCCTTGATCGTGTGGTTTACAGAAGTCGGGTGGCGCTTGCCGGAGGCGATTGATATGGGCGGGGTTGCCTTTGAACATTTGAAAGGTGAAACCTCGTTGTACGTTTTTCTCATGCCTTGGTCGGTGGTGCTGGGCACCGCTTTTCTGGTCAGTATTTTCCCGGGACTGCGCGCAGCGCGGATTAATCCGAAAGACGCGATGGGAGAGCACTGAGATGCTGCTCATTCAACTGGCCTGGCGTAACCTCTTTCGGAATGGCCGAAGAACCTTTCTGACGTGTCTGTTGCTGACCAGTTCCTTGGTCGTCATTATCCTCATGGATGGTCTGATTTTAGGCATGCTGGGCGTCATGGTCGGTGGGATTACGCAGACCCTAGAAGGCGAGGCCCAGATCTATAAAGCGGGGTTTCGGGATCGCTTTGATTCGACCTTGTATCTTGAATCACCACAATCAATTCTCAACGTGTTAAACCAGGACGAAACGCTGTTAGCTTACGCGCCAAGGGTTGTGGTGCCGGCTGTGATTGGCTCGAGCTACAACACCTTGGGCGGGATGGTTTACGGGGTTGACCCCGAAAAAGAGGCCGCAACGAGTCGGCTTCGACAAGCGCTCATTGAGGGTGAATACCTTTCTGACAAGCCCAGAGCGCTGTTGATGGGTCGACTCATGGCAGAAAAACTTGAAATCGGCATTGGTGATCGAGTTGTGCTGACCGCGTCCGCAGTTGATAACAATGAATTGGTCCAAGGCCTTTTTAGGGTCTCAGGAATCGTTCAATTTGGCCCAAAGGAATTAGACGAATCTTTTGTATTTATTCACATTAAAGGCGCTCAGGCATTGTTTCAGCTAGGCGATGGTTTGCATCAGATCGCGCTGCGGTTTAAGGATTTTGAGGATGCCAATCGCTCAGACCTTGCGCTTGCCAGCAAGATTGAGGGTGAAAATATCGAGTTCAAGGGCTGGTTGGCATTGCAGCCGGGCATCGGCGCAATGCTTGAAATGACCAGTTACTCAACATTAATTATTGGTACTGTGCTCTTTCTTTTCGCCTCACTCGGCGTGATCAACGCCATTTTTATGTCGATCTACGAGCGCCTTTATGAACTTGCAATTGCCAAAGCGATTGGTACCCGGCCGGCCTTTATCGGGGGACTGATTGTGCTGGAGGCCTTCGGGCTGGCCTTGATCAGTTGCAGTATCGGCTTGCCGATCGCCTATTGTCTGATGACTTACTTTGCGGGCAGCGGGCTACCCCTGGGCGGTAATATCGAATTTTCTGGCGTCGTCCTGGGGGGCAGACTCTACCCTGAGTTAGCCCTGCATCAATTTGTTCAATTTCCGGTTTACGTTATTTTGTTAACCCTGGTTGCCGCGATCTATCCAGCGCTCTTTGCTGCTCGGATTACGCCAGCACGGTCATTACAAAAAGCCCTATAGGAGATGCTATGTCGATCGTGATCGAGGCTCAGAATTTAAAGCGTTGCTATGGCAGCGGTGTGACGCTGGTGGCGGCGGTCAACGACGTTAGTTTCAGCATTGAACAAGGCGAATTTACGGCGATTATTGGCCCTTCTGGTTCTGGTAAGTCAACGCTTTTGAATTTGATCGGGGGGCTCGATCAGCCCGATGCGGGTCGGGTCTTGCTGCAAGGGCAAGACATTGCGACGATGACGGGTAATGCGATTTCAGATTTTCGCCGAGATCATATTGGGTTTATTTTTCAGGCGTATAATTTAATCCCTGTTTTGTCTGCCCATGAAAATATTGAATACATCATGTTGCTGCAAGGCGTACCAACGTTGAATCGGCAAGCCCGAGTTTTGGAAATGCTCGAGTTAGTCGGATTGAGCGGGTTGGGTCACCGCCGGCCCTCAGAGCTTTCCGGCGGTCAGCAACAGCGCGTGGCCGTTGCGCGAGCGATGGCGTCACAACCCGATATTATCTTGGCTGACGAGCCGACCGCCAACCTGGATTCAAAAACCGGTGCCGGATTGCTTGATCTAATGCGGGACCTTAATGCGGCGCACGGCTTAACATTTCTGTTTTCAACCCATGATCAGATGATTATGGAGCGCGCGCAGCGATTAGTGCATATAAAAGATGGCATCCTAGAGCAAGACGAGACGCGCTGATGGCATTACTGCGATGGGCGGGGTTGCTGGCGCTGCTCTCAGGTCCGGCGGCAGCTGAGTTCTCGGGGTCGCTCAAAACGTTTTTGATTACCCAGGAGCAGATTGATTTAGGGCGGCTCGAAATACCTGAACGATCTACTCTTCAGATGCCGTTAAGGTTAATGTGGGATCAAAATCTCGCGGGAAGGGTTAATCTTGAGGCCCATCTGCAATTCACACCGGTTGTGAGCACGCAATCAATCAGCGCACTGCGCGAGGCCGCAAGGCGAGGCCCGACTTATCGGTTCGATGATTTAAAGGCGACACTCGGCAATGGTTCCGAGAAAGCCCTGACGCTGCAGAACCTCGACCGTTTCAACGTTCAAATTCGACTCGATGAGGGCGATCTCACCCTAGGCCGGCAGTCCATAGCCTTTGGGAATTCGCGATTCGTCAGTCCGAGTGATGTGTTCCTGCCTTTTGATGTTCGCACTTTGGATCAGGAATACCGTCGGGGGGTGGATGCGGTTCGATATCAGGCATCTGTGGGTGATTTGAGTGAGATTGATGTTGGCATAGTGATGGGGCGTTCAGCAAAGTCGCGGACTTCAGCGGCCTTTTTGCAGGCGCGAACGAATTTTCAAGGTCGGGATTATCAAGTCACTGTTGTGGATTACTCAGATCAGTTTCTCTTGGGCCTGGGCGTGGAAGGGGCGCTTGGTGCCAGTGGTTATTGGGCGGAAATTGCGGCGACGCAGGGTGATGCAGATTATGTGCGGGCGTCGGCCGGCTTGGATTTTGCGCTTAATGAGTTTTCGTTGGTCATGATCGAGTACCACTATAATGGCCCGGGTTCAAAGGATCCTGCGGGCTATCTAGCGGCGCAGGCGACGGTGGCATACGACAAGGGCGGCGTGTATTTGTTGGGCCGGCAGTACCTTGCAACAGGGATCCAGGCCCAGGTTACGCCGCTCCTCAGTATTTCTGGACAAGCCTTAATCAATTTGAGCGATGACTCGGCATTTTTATCGTTGGCAACCAGTTATAATACGAGCGAAAATACCTACCTTGATTTTGGTTACTATCATTTTTTCGGGAATGCGGTCGTTGAGACCACGGATCTCGCTTGGCAGCCCGGGTCTGAATACGGCATCAATCCTGAATCTTTCTACGTGAGTCTTCGGTGGTATTTTTAGTTCAGGTTGACGTGCGGCGCGAAGGGCAAACGAATGGTTGAGATGCCAAAAACGTAACAAAAGGACAACAACTTCAGTGATTCGAGGCGGTCAGGTGTTAACGGAAATCGGGATTGACCGCTGGCGCCTTCGCCGAGTGGGGCCCGCGCCTGCTGTTCAATCTGAGGTTGAGTCGCCCAGTCCGGAGCCGATTACCGGTCAGTTGTCGAAAGAAATAGTCCAATCCGAGACCGAGCTCGATTGGCAGATCGCGATTCGAAATTACCGAACCTTGGCGACCTTACAGCTTGTCAGGCAAGCGCAAGACCCGCCCATCGCCTTGGCCCTAAATCAACTTTCTGATGACCTTGGGCTTGCGGTCAATGGGCTGGCCACAAAGCCTTTGGTGCAGTCGCAACTGTTCTCAACCTGTAATGAGCAAGTGATCGATTCCGACAAAGTGTTGGCTTGGGTCGCTGATTTGCCCGCGACCTTGTTGTTGCTCTCAGGCCAATGCCCTGAATTGATCACGCTGATCGAACAGGCGAGTGTTGCGCGGGCGCCTCGCGGCTTTAGCGTCATTCAAGTGCCGGACCTTTTGGATCCAGTGATGGCCGTTGAACGTAAAGCCAGACTTTGGCAACAATTGAGTGCGCGAAAGTCGTGATTCAGGTTGAGGATGTCAGCTTTCGGGCGATGAAACACATCGACCTGCCGTATGTGTTGAGCAACGAGAGTGCAGCCTATTCGCATCCCTGGACCCAGGGTAACTTTAGAACGAGCTTAAATGGTGCTGACTATTGCTGTCTTGTTTTGGTGGACCAACGCGCTGTCGGGCATGGCATCTTAAGTTCTGGGGCGGGGGACGCTCATGTGCTCAATCTGTGTGTCCACCCCGAGCAGCAAGGCGCGGGCCTCGGCCGGAAGTTGCTGAATCACCTTCTGGCCCAAGCGGCTGGACGTAAAGTAAACAGTGTTTTTTTAGAGGTTCGAGCCTCAAATACCGCCGCCATCACGCTCTACGACACCACCGGATTTAATGAAATTGGCCGTCGCCGAAATTATTACCCGGTTGATGTAGGGCGCGAGGATGCGATTGTCATGGCGAAGGAACTGTTTTAGCGACCTTATGCGTGAGCCGCGCTATACTGCGCCCCAGATTTAAAGGGGGCCTCATGGCCAAAACCGAAGTCGATCGACGCCGTACCTTCGCGATTATTTCTCATCCAGATGCTGGCAAGACCACCATTACTGAAAAGCTATTGCTCTTGGGCAAAGCCATCGCGATGGCGGGCACGGTCAAGTCTAAAAAATCAGATCGTTATGCGACCTCCGATTGGATGGCCATGGAAAAAGAACGTGGCATATCGGTCACCACGTCGGTGATGCAGTTCCCGTATCGAGGTTGTGTGGTCAATCTCCTCGATACCCCGGGGCATGAGGACTTTTCCGAGGATACTTATCGTACTTTGACGGCGGTGGACTCGGTCCTCATGGTCATCGATGGCGCCAAAGGCGTTGAGGATCGAACCGTGAAACTGATGGAAGTCTGCCGACTTCGAGATACACCGATCCTGACCTTTATCAATAAGCTTGATCGAGAAGCCCGGGATCCCATCGACGTGCTGGATGAGGTGGAGTCTGTGCTCAATATAGGCTGTGCGCCAATCACTTGGCCGATTGGGATGGGACAACGGTTCAAGGGCGTCTACCACCTCTATGAGGATTGCATTTATCCTTACCGCGGTGAGGTCAAAGCGCCACTTGAATCGCCAGAAAAGATAATCGGTTTGCACAGTGATGAAGTGCGGGCCTTTTTAGGCGATGACTGGGAAGCGTTTGAGGCCGAGATCGAATTGGTTCGCGGGGCCTCACATGAGTTTGATCAGGCCCTTTATTTGGCTGGGAAACTGTCACCGGTTTACTTTGGAACCGCCCTGCGTAATTTTGGCGTGATGGAAATGCTCGACGGGTTTGTCGCGATGTCGCCGTCGCCCCTGCCAAGAACGACGACCGGCGCGACGGTTGACCCCAATGATCCTGAGTTTTCCGGGTTCGTTTTTAAAATCCAAGCGAATATGGATCCGAAGCATCGAGATCGAATTGCCTTTTTACGGGTGTGCTCGGGCACTTATGAGCAAGGCATGCGAATGCATCACGTTCGGTTAGGAAAAGAGGTCAAGGTCACCGATGCGGTCACCTTCTTAGCAGGTGAGCGCGCCGCCATTGGTAAGGCGTATGCTGGGGATATCATTGGATTACACAATCACGGCACCATTCAAATCGGTGATACCTTCAGTGGGGGCCGAAAAGACCGCTTTATTGGTGTGCCGCACTTTGCACCCGAGTTGTTTCGGCGGGTTCGGTTAAAGGACCCCCTAAAAAGTAAGCAGTTGCGTCAGGGCCTGACCCAATTGTCCGAGGAAGGCGCAACCCAGGTTTTCATGCCGCTCGCCAACAACGATTTGATTCTTGGCGCGGTTGGTATTCTTCAATTCGACGTTGTGGCGTATCGCCTAAAAGATGAGTACAAGGTTGAGTGCGGTTATGATTCGGTGGGAGTGAACACGGCGCGCTGGATTGTCTGTAAAGATTTGAAGCAGTTAGAAGAGTTCAAAAGAAAGGCTGAGGGCAATCTTGCCGTGGATGGGGGTGGTCATCTCACCTATTTGGCGCCCTCTCGAGTCAATCTGACCGTCATGCAGGAGCGTTGGCCCGATATCGAATTCAGAGCAACCCGAGAAATCGCTTAGACCATATCCTTGTAGGGATTATTCGGGGTCAGCGAGATGGGTTGCTTTTGTCCAGGGATCGAAATCGTTGTTGGGGTCATCGTTAAGGCGTTCCCCTCAACAACATCTTCGCCAAACCGATAAATGGGGCGCGTCTCACCCCTCGTGCAGGCTTCGTCATAGGCCCTCGTGGCCTCGGCAACCGTCTCTTGTCGCGTCTTAAAGGCCCGCATTGCCGATTGGCCATGGCGCTTGGCCAGCATGGTCTCGGTCACGAAAGGTGACAGGATTGCGGCGGTTGCATTGTTGCCACCGAAGCCTTTCGAATTAATAAACGTTGCCTGCATATCACTGGGGTTGATCTGGCGATGGTCCAAGAGGAAATCAAGCTGTGACTGATGCACATCGTCAGCAATTGCGCTGGTGGTTTTTATCCCAGGGATAATGCCGTCGTGCCAGACGCCCAAGGACGCAATGATCTGATCGCCCGACGCGCAAGCCAGTGAATGCCCAAGAAAGGCTTTGATCGCTGTGACGGGCCATTGGCTGATGCCGAAGTTTTTCGCCAAGGCATTAAAGATGTGCGATTCGGTGACTCTGTTTTGTGGTGTGCCAGTGCCATGCGCTTGCATATAGGTGTTATTGGCTAACGCGTTGTCGCCAATGATTGCCCGCACGACGCCCATTGCTTTGCCGACGGTGAGGTAATTGCCAATGCCCGGGCCCGGGATCGATTTTTTGAAGCCATCAGCATTCACGAAGACATCTGCCACCGAGCCATAGATATTCGCACCCAGTTCTAAAGCCAATTCGTCGTCGAATAAAATGACGAACTGCGAGGCTTCGGCCAAGGTAAACCCACAATTGTCGGCAAAAGGTCGGCAAGCGCGGGTATGATCAGGTGGCCCTTCGGATCGTCCATCCAATTTTAGCAACGCGTCGTCTTCCGCCAACGCACCCATTGTGCGATAGCCTTCGATGACCTCAGGTGTGATCGGTGCTTCACTGGCGCCAACCATAACGGCGCGGAAGCGACCTGATCGTATGTCCTGAATACCTTGTCTTAGATTATAAAGGAACGTTGCGCAGGCGCCGACGTTTGCGCCCGTTGCACCAACGCTACCAAGCACATACGCATTGACAAAGTCGGCGGTCATCTCGGCTAAGCTGAGTGGACAGTTTTTCGAACTGACCCGTTTGCCGAGTAACGACGCCTGTAGCATGCCGCCTGCACCGTTGGTGTCTAGTTGGCCCATTGCACTGCTAGCGTAGACAGAGATTTGATCGCCGGGGACCTTCTGGCGAACAGTATCCCAGTCAATACCTAACGAATTTATTGCGTCTGAGGCGGCATAAACGGTGAGTTGAAGCCCCCTTGGATGATTTCTTGACTGGTACAAGGACCCAGGGTCAAAGCCGGTGGGTAATTGTCCCGCTGAATTGACTCTTGAAGCACGGTAGTCTGGGAATAATACATCGAGCGGCAAGCTTGATGTGACGATCACACTAGAATCGTCCAGGTTGGTCACATCCAGGTCGGGGGTAGTTGTTCTGGCAGTTGATTTTTTTTGAGGATAAAGCTTAAGGGTCCATCCTGTAAGCCCGTCATCATCGCTTGTTTGTTGGCGCGGTAATGACTTGGATCAAACAGGTTGTCGTTGATCTTTCGAACAAGGGTATTGGCTAGAATCGATTGTTCATTGGCATCACACTGCATGAGCGCGGCCAGCGCCTTGAGGGTGGACTGCTGTTTGCCGCTTTCGAGCTGGTCATAAACCAAACGGCGATAGCCGTGATGTCCAGAACTGCGTCCTGCCGGATTAATGCCGCCAAAACCGACGATTACAGGCAGTCTAGTCAATGTTGATGTCCTTGCAGCAGAGACCTAAATTGTAAACCTTAGCGATCAACATAATCCAGTCACCCTTTCACTTAAGTCGATTACCCGGCTCGCGTTAGACCAATTCGATGGCAATCGCTGTTGCTTCACCGCCGCCAATACACAGCGCTGCGATACCACGCTTTAGGCCTTGTCGCTTTAAAGCGTGCACGAGGGTCACAATCAGGCGTGAACCAGTGGAGCCAATCGGGTGGCCCTGCGCGCAGGCGCCGCCATAAATATTGACCTTGGCCGGATCAATACCCACTTCGCGAATAGTCAGCATCGTGACCATGGCAAAGGCTTCGTTGATTTCGAAAAGATCGACGTCCGTCAGCGCCCAGCCGACTTTGGTGAGGAGCTTTTGAATGGCGTCGATCGGTGCAAGGGTGAACTCTGAAGGATCGCGAGAGTGCGTGCTGTGCCCTAGGATTTTCGCCAGTGGCGTTAAGGAATTGGACGTTACGCCATCTGTACTGGCAAGTACTAAGGCCGACGCACCATCGGAAATCGAACTCGAGTTCGCCGCGGTCACCGTCCCATCTGTTTTAAACGCCGGTTTTAAGGTTTTAATTTTATCAAGGTTAGCTTTTCCAGGTTGCTCGTCGATGCTGATGAGGACCTTGCCGGCTCGGGTTGATATCTCAACCGGCACGATTTCGTCCACCAAGGCGTCGGTTGCGATCGCTGCGAGCGCTTTTTGAAGGCTTTTGATTGCATAATCGTCCATATCGTTTCGAGTGACTTGAAACTGATCGGCAACATCCTGAGCAAAAGATCCCATGAGGCGACCGGTTTTGGCATCTTCAAGACCATCGGTAAACATCACATCTTGCAGCTCGCTATGACCCATTCTCAGACCGGTTCGAACCTTGGGTACCAAGTAGGGCGCGTTACTCATGCTCTCCATACCGCCAGCAACCATAATGTTATTGGTACCGGCTTTGATCTGATCAAAAGCGAGCATGGCCGCTTTCATGCCAGAGCCGCACAGCTTGTTAATGGTGGTGGCGCCAACGCTGACCGGAATACCGGCATCCATGGCGGCTTGTCGAGCCGGGCCTTGTCGTAGGCCGCTGGGTAGCACGCAGCCCATAATGACCTCGTCAACCGCTGAGCCGTCAATGTTGGCTCGGGCAAGGACGGCTCTAATAGCGACCTCGCCGAGTTCAACGGCGGTTAAGCTTGAGAGGTCTCCCTGTAATCCACCCATCGGGGTTCGGGCTCCAGCGGCAATGAATACGTCCTGGCTCATAACGGATTTCCTGGTGGTTAAATGGTTTTGATTAAAGGCCGGATCGAGTCAAGAATTGCCAAATCTGCCTGTCGGTGATCCGAGGATAAACCAAGCCCGCAATCAAGGCCAGCCTAAGCCTTTGTACAACTTAGGTTGTGGTACTATTGCGATGAGTTTTAGTCATTTTAGGAGAGTGGGTTATGTCGAATAAAGCTGAAGCCGCACTGGCAATTTTTAAGTCGATTGAAGGCCTCGAAGAGGGTGTCGGAGAATGGTTTGAGGTTGATCAGGCGCGAATCAATTTGTTCGCAGATGCGACGATGGATCATCAGTTCATCCATATTGATCCAGCAAAGTCGGCGGAATTATCGCCCTATAAAGTCACCATCGCGCACGGGTTTTTAACCCTGAGCCTGATTGTGCACCTCGGCGGATCGGTGCCGATTCCGAAGCCTGAGGCCTTAGAGGGGGTTTTTATGGGGGTCAATTACGGTCTGGATAAGGTTCGGTTTCCAGCGCCCGTGCCGGTTAATTCCAAGGTCCGTGCCCGCCACCGTTTGGTCTTGGCGGAGTTGAAAACGCCCAATACCATCCAGTTAAAGCGGGAGGTCATCATCGAACTTGAAGGTTCAGATAAGCCAGTGTGCGTTGCCGAGTCGCTGACGCGTTTGATGTACGGTTGATTGTAGGGTTCGACAGGGAGGTGCCAGATGGCGTCAATCACACTGATTAAAGAAGACGATCTGATTCAGAGCATTCAGGATGCCTTGCAGTATATCTCGTATTATCATCCGGTCGACTTTATCCAGGCGGTGCATGGCGCTTATGAGCGCGAGGAATCTGCAGCGGCCAAGGATGCGATGGCCCAAATCCTTATTAATTCAAGAATGTGCGCAGAGGGTCACCGGCCAATTTGCCAAGATACGGGCATTGTAAATGTGTTCGTCTCGGTGGGCATGAAAGTGCAATTTGATACCGAGCAGAGTCTGGATGACCTGATTAACGAAGGCGTCCGCCGGGCTTACGCATTGCCTGATAATGTCTTGCGGGCATCTGTTTTGAGTGACCCGGCGGGCGCTCGCTTGAATACCAAAGACAACACGCCTGCCGTGATTCATGTTGATCTGGTGCCGGGCAATGAAGTGAGCATTCATGTTGCGGCGAAAGGGGGGGGGTCGGAGGCGAAATCGAAGCTTGCGATGCTGAATCCTGCCGACAGCATTGTTGATTGGGTCGAACGTACCGTGCCAACAATGGGTGCAGGCTGGTGTCCGCCAGGCATGCTTGGAATCGGTATTGGTGGCACAGCCGAGAAAGCAGTGCTGCTGGCGAAAGAGTCTTTGATGGACCCCATTGATATACATGAATTACGTAAGCGGGGCCAAGCTCTCGGATCGAAGAACTTCGGTTGGAAATTTTTGAGAAAGTGAATGGTCTTGGCATTGGGGCGCAGGGTTTGGGCGGTCTCACGACGGTGCTAGACGTCAAAATCATGGATTACCCAACCCATGCTGCAAATTTGCCGGTCGCAATGATTCCAAACTGCGCGGCGACCCGGCATGTTCACTTTAAGTTAACCGGAGACGGCCCCGCTGAACTCACCCCGCCCAAGTTAGAAGATTGGCCACAAATCACCTGGGATGCGGCCAAGGGCGCCCGGCGGGTTAATTTAGACACAGTGACCCGAGCCGATGTCCAAACCTGGCAGCCCGGAGAAACCTTGCTGTTATCCGGTAAAATGCTGACCGGTCGAGATGCGGCGCATAAGCGTATTCGTGATCTGTATGAGGCTGGGGAATCGTTGCCGGATGGCGTCGATCTAGAAGGTAAGTTCATTTATTACGTCGGCCCAGTGGACCCCGTGCGCGAAGAGGTCGTTGGGCCCGCCGGGCCAACAACAGCAACTCGGATGGATGGCTTTACCGAGATGATGTTGCGAGAAACGGGACTTTTAGGAATGGTGGGTAAGGCCGAACGTGGGCCTGTCGCGATCGATGCCATTCAACGATTTGGGGCGGTGTATTTAATGGCCGTTGGCGGCGCGGCTTATTTGGTCTCGAAAGCGATCCGTAAATCTCGGGTCGTGGCCTTTGAAGACTTAGGCATGGAGGCGATTCACGAGTTTGAGGTTGAAGATATGCCGGTGACGGTCGCTGTTGACAGCCATGGGATCTCTGTTCATGAAACCGGACCAACGCTTTGGCGGGAGAAAATCGGCCTGATACCGACTCAGACCATTGCTTAGGGTGGGCCTGTTATAAAAGGGTTGTGGCGATTGCAAAAAAAGGCCGGGAATTTGTTGAAGGCCTTGCGCTAAAAAGGATCATTGAACTAAACCGATACGCAAGCGTCTAAAAAAACGCTTAGAACGGATGTTTCAGGAATAGGGTCAAAAAATAAGGGTTTAAACAGGGGGCTTCTCGTTGCGTGCCTGAAATTGCGTAGACAGAACGGGTTTTAGGGAAACGTTGCTAAAACTTCGGTGCAAACGCGGGGTGAACCGTCTGCAATTTAAACACGCAACCTAAAGTAAGGGCATGAAAGCGGGCGATGTAACGCCAGTGAAGAAAATCTCGTAAACTAGAGCTCGTAAAATAGAGCTCGTAAAATAGAGCTCGTAAAACAAAGCTCGTAAAAAAAGCGCTTAAAGTAAAACAATTGGAATAAAGCAGGTATTGATAAAACCCCGATTGGGCAAGCCATGACCTGAAATAGATCAGACGGCCGAGCCAGCGTCAGGTTAATCGTTGAAGGTGACGGGGATGCATCGAGTTTAAAGGTCAGACGGTTGAAAGAATAAAGGTCTGTGGTTAACGGGGCTGAAAGCGCGCTGAAATGTCTTAGACGTCGATGGTCAGCGTAAGAGCAGAATACAAGTCAAGGGTTTGTACTACAATCGGCTTGACGGGTAGCAATTGGTAAAAGGAATAGCCGTGACAATAACTCAAAGCTTTGGTTCAGTAGATCAGCTTTATCTCAATGCCGAGCAACTGTCTGAAGATTTCTCCCTGTTTCCTCGGAAAGAGCCCGCCCATGTCGTAAAGGGTCTGCTGACGGAACGAGAAATTAATGCCCAAGTCGAGCGGCTCAAAGCCATGGAGGTCGATGAATACATTGCCGTGACCGTTGCCCCGACGGAAGAGTCGACTCGCCTGGGTGCCAAAGCCGTTATTTATAGTTTGGATGTGCCCGTGACCAACGAGCAATCGGTTGGGCCTTTTTTCAGTTGTGAGCTGACCTTGAAATTCAGCACGGGCATGCGAAAGATTGGTGTGATTGCTCAGGAGCGGAGTCACGGTACCGGTGTTTGGGGACCAGAGCATCATGAACTCGCGGCCGAAAGGGCCAGCAGTTTTGCGATTCGAAACCTTCCCATTCTAACGTTGATGGATACGCCCGGTGCGGATCCGTATGAGGCGGCCAATGCCAATAATCAAGCGCACTCGATTTCACGATTGATTGCGGAGTTGTGTAATGTGGATGTGCCAACCCTCGGGGTCATTTACGGAGTAGGGTACTCTGGTGGCGCGATACCTTTGGCTGCAAGTAATTTGCTGCTGAGCTTAAAGACGGGCGTCTTTAACACCATTCATCCTCGGTCGCTTGCGAACCTGGTTCGGCGGTATAACCTGTCATGGCAGGAGTGTGCAAAATTTGTCGGGGTTTCGTCCTATGAGCTTTATCAACAGGGCAATATCGATGGGATTGTTGATTTTGACCCGGGTGAAACGAGCAATATCGGTCACTTTTTAGATGTCGTTGTCACGGGAATTGAGTCGATTGAATCCGGTGCGCGACAATTTGTGGCGGAACACCCTGAGATTCTCGATCACTATCATCGAAATATCATCCGCTACCTAAATCCGTCCGAGTATTTGTCGGCTGTCAATGCGAGTTCGACTTTAAAGCTCCGAACCTCTCCGACAGAGTACCCCAATGTTTTTGGGGTTGCGTATCGTTATTTACGTTATTTGGGGCTTAGAAAGCGGATCAAGGCGACCACCACCACCCAGTACGGTCGATTGGCGGAGGTCGAAATTCCAGAAGGCGAGTTGGCCCAACGGATTCACCGAGAAAGCAGGAGTGCATTTTTATCTTGGTTGCAAGATCCTGATTTAATCCTCTATGAGGATCAATTGAATAAAGCGTGGAAGGATTTTCAAAACAAAAGGTTGCGCCAGTCGGATGAGCAGGGCGCGATCAGGAATTTTATTTTTGGTGAGCCTAAGAAGAATTTTGAGCGGGCCAAAGCAGATCTTTCTTTAGAGCTTGGGTTGCACTTATTCAATCGTTGGAAAGGCAGTGCGGAAGCCAATCTATTGGCCTTAGTGGATCACCTGGAGCACCATGAGAGCCATGGCTATCTGTTGACGACGGCGGATATTCGAGAGGTGAAGGCGCTGTTGAGTGCAATGTCTGCCTCTGAGGATCCGATGGTCACCGCGCTCAAGTCGAAGTTTAGCTTTGAAGGACGAAAACTGTTTGATGTCGCCTTTATCGAACAAAAAAATAGCGATTTTTTAAAGTCGGCGCTTGCGGGTGAATTGAATTTGATTCTTGAGGGCGAGAGCCTTTATGACTCAGCGCTTTTGGCAGCGGTGCCCTTGTCGTTGCAAACCCAGGCTTTAATTCAGCAAGCACCGCAAGCCAGTAATGCAATACCGTTGAATCGTTGCCTGGTAGAGGATTTGCTTTGGTCGCAGATCAAGCGTAAGCAGGAGCGGGACGTCGCTCGATCGGATCAGGATCTGACAATTTTGGATTTGTTGCTTGATGCGGATATTGAACCCGGTTTTGTCAGCGAGTGTAAAAACCTGATCGTGTTTTCAGCAACCTATAATGCATTGCTGGGTGATTTGGTCTCGATTGCCCGTGAGGCTCAGGATTCAAGGACCTTGACAGAGACAACCATTGCGCAGCTCTTGGCAAAAGCGGTTGATCAAGTTGCGAGCCTACCCCTATTTGAAGGGTGCGAGGCCGCTGTGATCCAAGCTGATTTTGCGGCCTGGACCGAGCGATTGGGTGAATACAGTGAGGCCAGCCAATTTTTGAAATCGGTTGAAGAATGGATGCGCGGGATCCATAAAGATAAGTCGGACACCCTGTTCGTTGTGATTAGTCACATCTTTGAGCGTATTTTGCCGGGCTATCATGAGTCGAAACGGTCCGGAAAACCGTTCTCAGGGCGGTTAGAGCCGGTTCGGATTGGTCGGCGCAAGGATTTTTGGAATCGGCTGACAATCGCTTATCGAGACTTGCTGTTTCATGAGCTTTTAACCCAAGAAAAGCGAGCAAAGAAAACCTCCTTAGATCAACTCGTTGCGCGGTTTATTGTGGACTTCAAAGAAACCAATGCTCATTTGATGTCGGCTAACCCCGTGTCGTTTCCGACCTTTCGGCCATCGATAGAGGCTGCGCTGAAAGCCAACGTGCGCCCGCATGGGCTTGTAACCGGGATCGGGTCTTTCAAAGGCGAAAGCGAGCACTATCGAGCCGGGTTCGTGATTTCGAATGTCGCCTTTCAGGCCGGTAGTATCGATAACTCAGATTGCGTGCGGGTGTGTAAGCTATTGGTGGATTGTGCGACGCAGCGGCTGCCGGTGATCTGCTTTATCTCAAGCGGTGGCATGCAGACGAAGGAGGGCGCGGCTGCGCTGTTTACGATGGCTGTGATCAATGATCGAATCACCCGGTTTGTGCGGGACAATGATCTGCCGATCGTGATGTTTGGATATGGGGATTGCACCGGTGGTGCTCAGGCGAGCTTTGTGACGCATCCGCTCGTTCAAACCTACTACTTTTCAGGTGCGAGTATGCCGTTCGCTGGGCAAACCGTCGTCGAGCGCAATCTACCGTTCACCTGCCTGTTGAGCAATTATTTATCGTTAACGCCGGGCGCGATGCAAGGCTTGGTCAAGCATCCGTTCTCTGATGAGCTTGATTTGAGCCTGCGTAAAGTCGATCCCGCCTTACCCATCCCGGTCGAAACCGTGACCGAGGTCGTTGATCGAATTATGGCAGGCAGGTTAGGCGGTCAAGCGCCGTTGGCGCAAGAGCAGCCCGTTGGTGAGTTGGGTCATCGACCCGTGAAGAAAGTGTTGATTCACGCACGGGGTTGCACGGCCGTTAAATTGGTGAGAAAAGCCCTAGAAGCCGAGCTTGAGGTTGTGCTGGTTCAGAGTGATCCAGATATGGATTCTGTGCCGGCGGATATGGTTCGACAGGCAGGTGCTGCGGGCACCGTTGTGCCGATCGGTGGCAATACTTCCGATGAAAGTTATCTCAATGCCCTGAGTATTTTGAATATCGCTGAAGCGCAGCAGGTCGACTCATTGCACCCGGGTATTGGTTTTCTTTCTGAAGACCCGAATTTTGCCAAGATTGTTCGTCAGCGGAATTTAAATTTTATTGGTCCTAAAGTTGTCAGCATGGAAACAATGGGTAATAAATCTAATGCCATCAGCACAACGATGAGCATCAATGTCCCGGTTGTGCCGGGTAGTCATGGCATTATAGATTCCTCTGAAAAAGCGCTTGAGATCGCCGAACGGGTCGGATACCCGATCTTGTTAAAAGCGGTTCATGGCGGCGGTGGCAAAGGCATTGTTAAGGTTGAGCGACCCGAGCATCTGCACCAACTGTTCCATCAGGTGACCGCTGAAGCCAAAAGTGCTTTTGGTAATGGCGATATCTACATTGAAAAGTGTGTGACATCGCTTCGTCATATTGAAGCTCAGATTTTGCGAGACCAGTTTGGCCATACTCGGGTGATTGGGTATTCGAGACTGTAGTGTGCAGCGGAATAACCAAAAGCTGATGGAAGAGTCAGGCTCAACAATGCTGCCTGAAGAGCTGAAACAGATGGTTTATGAATATGCCTATAAGATCGCCGATACGGTTGATTATATTGGTGCTGGCACGGTTGAGTTTATTGTGGATGGTGCCGAGGTTTCTATTTTATGGAGATGAATACCCGAGTGCAGGTTGAGCATCCCGTAACCGAGGCGGTTACGGGTATTGATATTGTGAAGCAGCAGTTTCTGATTGCCAGTGGTGAGAGTATCGAGCATCTGACTGCGGATGAAAAAGGTTATGCCCTTGAGGTCCGGGTCAATGCTGAGCGATGCGTGATTGATGGTGATGGCGAGGTCACCTTTATGCCAACGCCGGGTAAAATCACCAAGTACCGATTGCCTGAGCAAGACGACGTTGAACTGATTTCCATGGTGGATGAGGGTAAAACCGTGTCGCCGTTCTACGACAGTTTGATTATTCAAATTATTATCCATGGTGAAAATCGCCTTGACGCCATTGATCGAATGCGACGTTACCTCGAGGCGGTCGTGATCGAAGGTATCAGCACGAATATCAGTCTCGTCAAGCGGATTTTGAGCGATGAGACGTTTCGGCAAGGTGATTATGATACAACCTACCTGCCAAAATTCTTGAATCGAATTGACGTGCCTGCCTTGATTGCGGAAATCGATGAGGCCTCCGGCAGCCGGGCAGATGTTGTCGATTTGGATTCTCTGCGGATCGAAGGCAGCCAAGAATTACGCGTTCTGTCACCCTCAACGGGCGTCTTTTACCGAACCCCATCCCCGTCAGAGCCGGAGTATGTGAATGTGGGTAGCGAGGTTGAGGTTGATGAAGTGCTCTGTGTTCTGGAGGCGATGAAGATGTTTGCACCGTTCAGATTGACCTCTTGCGCTGGGGCCGGTGGTGCGCTTTATCCTGCTGGGCAACGTTACAGGATCAATCGGATCAATGTGAGCAACGGCCAACAGGTCAATGAAGGGGACCTGTTGTTCGTCATAGAACCTATGGCGGCGGCGCCAATAGCGGCGCTCTAGCTGAAACGCCCCAAAAAGCAGTACTAAATCGAACCGCTAGAGGGTTCCTGACATGGTTGAAAACCTAGAAACGTTGCTGGCACTGTCTCGAAGTGGAACGATGATCGAGGCAAGCACTGAGCTTAGAATTTCGCAATCGGCGGTTAGTAAGCGGATTGCCGCACTTGAGAAATATTACGATCGCAAGCTGATTCAAAAGAAAGGTCGCCGCGTCGAGTTGACCCGCCACGGGCAAAAACTCGTGGACAAAATCTCCCCAGTCTTGTCTGAACTCCGGGATCTATTTCTTGAAGATAGCACGGCCTCTCGAGGCGAATTGTTGATTGGCGTTTCGGATGCCATTTTATCCTCCTGGGGTGCTCAAGCGTTTTATGACATTAAGCGCGAAATGCCGGAGGTGCAGTTTACGTTTCACGCCCATCGAACCTCGGTGGTGCTGGATCGCATTCGCTCTGGCGAATATATGCTGGGTATTTGTACCGGCTTGGATTCCATCGACACCGACTTGCAATCAGAAATTCTAATGTATGAACCGATGGTGATCATACCCTCAGGGCTCAAGAAGTTGCTGTGGACGCGGGGTCAGACGCTGCCGGTCATTAGTATTGAAGACCACTCCGGCGCCTGGCGCTCCTTTGGTGATGCAGTCGCAAAATTGGGCATCGTCCGGGAAGTGGCGTTGGAGTCTTTTTTTAGCGTCGCGCAATTGGCCATCGCTGGCTTTGGTCATGCCTTGGTGCCGGTTGGTGTTGCCCGCACCCTCGGGGTGCCGGAGCCGTTACTGGTGGATCTCAGCGGCGATGGCCTCAATCGGCCAGTGCGTTTCGTTGCGAGAAAGTCCACCTATTCGCTGCCAGTCGTTGCGAATTTTTATACCGCACTCAGCGGTTATCTTAAGCCTCGCCCTTAACGCTTGTCGTCCAGATCCACCAGTGAAAACTGTGAAGTATTGTCGGCTTCCTCGGGCGCTGGCGGGGCGGGCGTTTCCGTGTCTTCGGGTGCTTGCGGCGCTGAAGGCGCTTGCCCGTGGCCGCCTTATCAGCGCTGGACATTCATCCAGCTCATCGAAACAACACCATCGCCATCCGTGTCGGCATTTGAGGCTTCAGCTTCTTCATCCGAGATGATCCCGTCACCATCGGTATCGGCATTCTGCTTAGCTACCGGATTATCATCCAATGTGATTTTCAGTCTGAGATTGTTTCTTGAGTCGGCATTCTTCAATGCTTCCTCCTCTGAGATCTTGCCTGCCTTGTAGAGCTTGAATAAGGCTCGGTCAAAGGTCTGCATACCTTGCTCTTCAGATTTCTCCATCAGCTCTTTCAGGTCCGAAACGGCACCTTTCGCAATCAGGTCGGCGGCTCTTGGCGTGCCGACAAGAATTTCAATGGCCGCTACTCGTTTCCCATCGACCGTTGGGATGAGCCTTTGAGAGACGATGCCGCGCATGTTCAGCGACAAGTCTTGGAGCAGCTGTGGGTGGCGCTCTTCTGGAAAGAAGTTGATGATTCGGTCCATGGCTTGGTTGGCGCTGTTGGCGTGCAGGGTGGACAGACAAAGGTGACCAGTTTCAGCGAACGCCAAGGCATGCTCCATCGTTTCACGATGACGTATTTCGCCAATTAAGATCACATCAGGGGCCTGGCGTAGAGTGTTGGCCAGCGCGTCTTCAAATGAATCCGTATCGGTCCCGACTTCCCGTTGATTCACGATGCAGCCTTTGTGCTTATGGGTAAATTCGACCGGGTCTTCAATGGTAATAATATGCCCTTGCGTATTTTCATTGCGGTAGTCAATCAGCGCAGCAAGGGAGGTTGATTTGCCGGAACCGGTCCCGCCAACGAACAGGATTAAGCCCCGTTTTTGCGAGATCAGTTGCATTAAAACCGGGGGTAGGCCGAGTTCTTTGTAATTTGGCAGATCAGTCCCGAGGCGTCTGATCACCATTGAAACTTGGTTGCGCTGCCGGAAGATGTTGACTCTGAACCGGCCGAGGCCGGGTCTTGAAATGGCCATGTTCATCTCGGGTGAAGCCTTAAATTGCGCTTTTTGCTCCTCATCCATGATCGAATTCGCGATCACTTCGATTTCCCCAGGCTTCATGGTTTCTTCAGAAAATGGACTCAATACGCCAAAGATTTTAGCGCTGGGCGGCGCACCGGTTGAGTAGTAGAGATCCGAGCCTTCTTTGTCGGTCAGAATTGTCAGGGCTTCTTCAAAGCTTATTTGTGCCATATGAAACTCCTACAACGCGCGTTGGCGCCGCATTAATTAGTTGGTCAACCCATAGGTTAGAGTTTGACCTGCGTGGGTTTTCAGCGTGAGTTGATTGTGAGTGCTGCCCTCGGTTCTGCCGATGATCTGGGCTTCGATTTGAAAGGCTTTTGCGGTGTCGATGACCGCTTGGGCGTGCTCAAACGGAACGTAGACTTCCAGTCGATGCCCCATGTTGAAGACTTGATGCATTTCCTGATCACTTGTTTTGGAGACGGCCTGAATCGTCGAGAAAACAGGGGGTACAGCAAACAAGTGATCCTTGATGTAGTGTACGTTTTGGCCGAATTTGAGACACTTGGTTAAGGCGCCGCCAGAACAGTGAATGAGCCCTTTAATATTGGATCCAAGTTCGCCAAGCAGTTGCTTTACAACCGGCGCATAACTGCGGGTGGGGCTCAGTAACGCCTCGCCCACGGTCATTGCGTCGGGCCCAGGCAGAGCGTCTGCTAGACGATAAGGCCCACAGTAAGCCAGGTCAGCCGGGGTATTCGGGTCATAGGTCTCGGGATAGTGCTCAGCATAAAATTGACTTAAAAGGTCGTGCCGAGCGCTGGTAAGACCATTGCTGCCGATTCCGCTGTTAATTTCGGTCTCATACTGACACTGACCAAAGGCGCTTAGCCCAATGATCGTAAGGTCCGGTGTAATGTGATTTTTGACGATGGCCGCACGCGGCATCCGCACCACGGCATTGCTGTCGACGGTGAGGGTCCCGGTTAGGTCGCCAACATCGGCCGTTTCTCCGCCACCTGGAATCAGGTTAACCCCAAGATCTCGCATGGTCTGCATAAAGGCTTCGCTGCCGTCAATTAGGGCTTTAACAACCTCGCCGGGGCAATTTCGGGCATTACGATTGATCGTGTTCGAGATCAGAATGTTGTCGGTTGCGCCAACGCAGATCAGGTCATCCAGATTCATCACGATGCTGTCTTGGGCGGTGCCGTAAAAGACACTTGGATCACCAGTCTCTTTGTACTGCAGATAAGCAAGGATCGATTTGGTGCCACTACCATCGGCATGAATGACATTGCAATGTTGCTGGCTGCCGCCGAGGACGTCTTCAGTGACTTTGCAGAAACTACCGGGGTAGAGTCCGCGATCAAGATGATCCACAACAGCGTGGACGTCTTGTTTCTCTGCGCTGACCCCTCGCGCCATATAGCGTGGAGAAGCGCTGGTTGGGGCTGGTTGATCGTTCAAAATCTTGGCCTTGACTGCTTTGCAGAATCTAATTGAAGGGTGAAAGTATACCGGTTTGAGCTGGGTTTCGCCTATCCAAAGGCACTTTGAGGATGAAAGGCGCTGAATTTCTGAAAACGGCGCCCAGTGCGCCAGAAAAATTACCCGGCTTGCATCATGTTTGTAGCCTCAGTGCGTATAATGATGGTTTTGGTGGAGTTGCGAATGGGACCTTCGGTAACCATTGTAGATTATGACGCCGGTAATCTCCGCAGCGTCCAGCGGGCCTGCGAGGCAGTGGGTCTGCGCGCAAAGATCTCTGGGGATCCGGAGGTGGTTAAGCGTGCAGATCGGTTGATATTTCCAGGGGTTGGCACTGCAGAGACCGCTATGGTGACCTTGGCGCGCCTCGGTTTGGATGAGGCGGTCGTTACTTTTTTTAAAACCGGTCGCCCGCTCTTAGGGATCTGCCTAGGATTGCAAATCTTGTTGGAGCACACGGAAGAAGGCGATCGGGATTGTTTGGGAATCATCCCGGGTCGGTGCAAACGTTTTGAGTTTGGTGACCCTGACTTAAAAGTTCCTCAAATTGGCTGGAATGAAGTGTCTCAGTCAGCAGATCATGCGTTGTTAACTGGGGTTCCTGCCGGGGCTGAGTTTTACTTTGTGCACTCCTACTTCGCAATGCCGGATAAGGCGTCCCATGTGCTGGCCGAAACCACTTTTGGCGATCGGACGTTTGCCAGTGTCATTGGTCGTGACAATGTTTTTGCAACGCAGTTTCATTTAGAAAAAAGCGGCCGATTTGGCCTGGATTTACTTGCGGCCTTTGGTCAGTGGGATGGTGCGGTATGCTGAGCAAGCGCGTGGTTGCCTGTCTCGATGTTAAGAATGGTGAGTTGTCGAAGGGGGTTCAGTTCGTTGCGACCGAGATGCTCGGTGATCCGGTTGCAAAGGCGAAAGCCTATTATGAAGATGGTCTGGACGAGCTGGTCTTTTATGATATTACGGCCTCAAGTGACGAGCGGAACATTATGCTCGATGTGGTTCAGAAAGTGGCCCAGGAGATCTTTATCCCATTCTCTGTAGGCGGTGGCATTCGAACCCGAGAAGATGCTGCTGGATTGTTAATGGCAGGCGCTGAAAAGATTAGCCTGAACTCGGCTGCGGTGCTGCGGCCCGAATTAATCAAAGAGTGCGCCCAGGCCATCGGGACTCAAAATACCGTACTGTCGATGGATGTTCGGGCAGTGACTAAAAATACTGCTTGCCCGAGCGGCTATGAGGTGGTCATTAATGGTGGCCGTAAGGCTATGGGGATTGATGCCATTCAATGGGCCCGTAAGGCCTGTGCGCTTGGCGCCGGTGAGGTCGTCGTGAATTCGATTGATGCCGACGGGATGAAGCAAGGGTATGAAATCAAATTAACGCGAATGGTTGCCGAGGCGATCTCTGTGCCAGTGGTCGCCTCAGGGGGGGCGGGTACCCCGGCGCATCTACAGTCCGTGTTGACCGAAGGCAAAGCAGATGCGGCGTTGGTTGCGTCGATGGTGCATTATGGGGATTATCGGGTGCTTGATATTAAACAGTATCTCCATGATCAGGGTATAAAAGTCCGGATGAACTACTAGGCAAAGGGCCATGAATAAAGACCAGGTGGATGGGTTAGAGATGAAGATCGCGTTTCAGGAAGACTTGTTGCAGAAACTGGATGATGCCGTGTTCGCCCAGCAGCAACAGATTCTACTTCTGGAGGATCAGGTTCGAGTCCTATCAGAACAATTGCAGCAAATCGCGACGGCTCGGCCAGAAGCAATGTCGGCGGTTGATGAGCGGCCGCCGCATTACTGATTGCCGCCATGCGGCCGAGCGACGCGCTGAGATCCTGTGATGAGCGATGAAGCGTTTGATGAGAACTCAGGGTTTGAAAGCCAGGGTGTGAATCACACCAACCTTTCGTCATCGGCTTTTGATTATCAGAGTGGCGTCAGCGCGTTTTAACCCTTGGGTTTTAATGATTGGGTTTTAATGATTAGGTTTTAATGATTGGGTTTTAATCGCCGATTTTTAATCAAAGCATTTTAATAACGGACCGATTCTCAGGCCGTCGTGACAAGAATAAGCCGTACGCTGGGGCGTTACGACTAAAAAGCCATTGAGCCTGCTGTGACCTGAAAGGTCCTGCCGGCATATTAAGGAGCATTTTATGCACGTTATTTCCGTTTCCGATTCCGGTGAGTTGCTGTGGGTTCAGGCGCCTAACTTGGTGCCTGGGCCAGCAGAAATATTAATTGACGTCAAAGCGACCGCGATCAATCGCGCTGATCTCATGCAGCGCAAGGGCTTGTACCCGCCGCCCCCTGGGGCACCGGACACGATGGGTTTGGAGTGTGCGGGCATCGTGGTTGCGGTGGGCCACGCTGTGACCCATCATCAGGTAGGTGAACGGGTCTGCGCACTCTTGGCGGGTGGTGGCTATGCCGAGCAAGCGGTTGTTGATCAAGGTAGCGCCTTGAAGATGCCGGATAACCTCGATTTTGAGCAAGCCGCGGCGATTCCAGAAGTGTTCGCAACGGCTTGGCTCAATTTATTTATTGAAGGCATGCTTCAGCCAGGCGAGCGGGTTGTGCTGCATGCCGGTGCGAGTGGTGTGGGTACGGCTGCCATTCAGCTGTGTCGCGCTTTCGGTTCCGAAACTTTCGTCACGGCAGGCTCCGCTGAAAAAATTGAAGCCTGTATCCAGCTCGGCGCTGCAGCGGGGCAAAATCGTCGGGACGGCGGTTTTATCGATGCGTTAAAAGCGGTTTGGCCCGAAGGCGCGAATGTGATTTTAGATCCGGTAGGCGGGCCTATTTGGCGGAGAACCTAGATGCGTTAACCCTAAATGGTCGTTTGGTTTTGATTGGCCTGATGGGCGGCGCTCGATCTGAGATTGATCTTGCCAAGTTGATGATGAAGCGGCTTCGCGTGATCGGTTCAACCCTCCGCGCGCGACCATTGCCAGAGAAAGCGTCGATCATGGCGGAACTCGGCCAATACGTCTGGCCGAAAATTAGTCAAGGGGAGATTATGCCGATCATTCAGCAGATATTTCCAATCGAGGCGGCAGGCGCCGCTCACGATTTAGTGGCCTCGGACAATACGATTGGAAAGGTCGTATTAAAAGTCTCGGGCTAACCCGTCGAATGTTGAGTGCGGATTTTTATTAGAGACGTCACTAACTCAAACTTTCAACGGTACAGGCAAGCGTCGCTAAATTACTTCGGCGACGTCCTCGGCTTGAAAGCCTTTGTCGGTTTCAGAGATCACGAATTCAACTGCCGCGCCTTGTTTTAGCGTTCTGAAGCCTTCGCCGCGAATCGAACGAAAATGAACAAAAACATCTTCACCGGTTTCACGTTCAATGAAGCCAAAACCTTTGGAGTCGTTAAACCACTTTACTGTTCCCATTTGTCGATCAGACATTTACCCTACCTTATGTTATTTCGCAGCGCTGTTTAACGCCTCCTTCGAATTAATGCACAAGATGCGCGCCGTGTCCAAGGATATTTTTCGCTGATTTATCTTGCTCTATCTTGATCAATTTCGATGCTAATGGGTCCGCGCTAGATATTCTGGATTCTCGCTTTCTGAGATTCGAAGTCAGTTTTGGTTTTTAAATAATCCTGAATCTTCGCCTTTTCTTTCGCCACGATTTCTGGTGGCGCATTTTTAACGAATGCTTCATTGCCGAGCTTGTTTTGAATTCGGGTGATTTCTTTAATGATCTTATTGATTTCTTTGTCCATGCGCTCGAGTTCGGCGGTCACATCAATGAGTCCGGCTAGGGGCACGAGGATTTTTAAGTCGCCGACAATTTTAATAGCAGACGGCGGTGGTTCGGCATCATCGTCGATCCAGGTCAAAGTCTCAGGGCGAGCGAGTGCGGCGATCAGTTGCGTAAATTGCACTTGGCGAGACCGGTCGAGGGTGCTCCCCTGTTGCAGTAAAATCGGAATGAGTTTGCTTGGCGGAATATCTTGCTCGCCGCGAATGTTTCGAACGGCGCCAACCACCTCTTTGATCCAGAGGATATCCGCAAAAATGCTTCGCTGCTCGTCGCAATCGGCGCCGTCTTGGGATATTCGGCCAGCATGAGTGAGGGCCCGCGTCTTAAGGTTGTTGGGAGCTTTTGCCAAAGTTCCTCTGTAATGAAAGGCATGAAGGGATGAGCCAGTCGCAACGTTGCTTCGAGTGTTTCAAGCAGGCAGGTTTGGGTGCCGGCTTTCTCAGCATCGCTTGCCGTCTCGGAAAGCAGGACTGGCTTGCAGAGTTCCAAATACCAATCACAGAATTCGTCCCAGACAAACTCATAAATATATTTGGCGGCTAAATCGAAACGATAGTCGTTCATCGCCTGATTAACCGCGTTGCTGGTTTCTTGGAATTTCAGGCGGATCCATTGATCCGCAACAGACTCAACGGGATGATCGCTTTGGGTCAGCTCAGCGGTGCTCATCAAAACATAGTTAGCGGCGTTCCAAAGTTTGTTGCAAAAGTTTCGGTAGCCCTCCACCCGTTTTAAGTCGAACCGCATGGAACGGCGCTGGTTGCAATCGCGCAGAACGTAAACCGCAGCGCATCGGTACCATAGGCCGCAATGCCATCGGGGTATTCTTTGCGAGTCGCACGCTCGATTTTTGCCTGTTGTCGTTCTTGAAGTAGGTTTTCGGTTCGTTTTTTGATCAAGGCTTCGGCGGATATGCCGTCAATAATGTCCATCGGGTCGAGACCGTTGCCCTTGGATTTCGACATTTTCTGCCCTTCGGCATCGGTAACCAGGCCGTGGATGTACACTTCCTTAAACGGCACTCTCATCCATGAATTTCAAGGTCATCATGATCATTCGAGAAACCCAAAAGCTGATGATGTCGTGGCCTGTCACCATCAGGTCGGTTGAATGAAACGTTTTGAGTGCGGCCGTGTCCTCGGGCCAGCCAAGGGTCGAAAAAGTCCAAAGGGCTGAGGAAAACCAGGTGTCCAAAACATCCTCATCTTGACGAAGACGAACGGCGTCGCTCAATTGGTATTTTGCTCGAACCATCGCTTCAGATTTCCGACAAAAACCTCGCCAGCATCGTTGTACCAGGCTGGGATACGATGGCCCCACCATTGCTGCCGGGAGATACACCAATCCTTGAGATCTCGCATCCAAGCGAAGTAAATGTTTTCGGCTTGCTTTGGATTAAACGTAATGTCGCCATTTTCAACGGCTTTGATCGCAGGTTCAGCGAGGGGCCCAACCTGAACAAACCACTGATCGCTCAGCAATGGTTCAATCACCACCCCTGATTTTTCGCCCCGGGGCACCATCAGCTTATGGTCTTCGACTTTGGCCAGCAAACCCGCCGCATCCAGGTCTTCGACAATTTTTCGGCGAGCATCGAATCGATCCAGGCCTCGATATTGGGCGGGCGCATCCGCCGCGATGGTGCCATTGGCATTCATGATACTTTGCAGCGGTAGGTTGTGGCGCTGGCCGACGTCGTAATCGTTGAAGTCGTGGGCGGGCGTGATCTTTACGCAGCCGGTACCAAAACTTGGATCGACATAATGATCCGCAATCACGGGGATCACTCGATCGCTTAGCGGCAATGAAACGGTCTGCCGATTAAGTGCTTGTAGCGTGGGTCGTCTGGATGAACGGCCACCGCCGCATCGCCGAGCATCGTCTCAGGTCGAGTAGTTGCGACTTCGATAAAGGTATCGGGCAGGTCCGTCATTGGATAGCGGATATGCCATAGAAAGCCGTTTTCTTCCTCCGAAATCACTTCAAGGTCCGAAATCGAGGTTTCTAGTTTGGGATCCCAGTTCACCAACGTTTGCCGCGGTAAATCAACCCCTCGTCAAATAGACGCGTAAAGACTTCAATGACGGCGAGGCTTAACCCTTCATCTAGGGTAAAGCGTTCGGTCTCCCAGTGCAGGGAGGCGCCCATCCGACGGAGCTGTTGACTGATCTGACCGCCGGACTGGTCTTTCCAGGCAAAAGCCGTTCGATGAAGGCGTCTCTGCCAATATCCAGCGGTTTGAGATTCTCTTTGGCTAATTGTTCGGCAACAATTAACTGCGTTGAGATGCCGGCATGATCCGTGCCCATCATAAGGTGTTGTACCCTTGCATGCGCTTTCGACGAATGACCGCGTCAACCAAGCTGTGCTGGAAAGCATGGCCCATGTGCAAGGTGCCGGTGACATTGGGCGGTGGAATTGCAATTGAAAAAGCGGGGCCTTCGCCGCTGGGCGCGAAATAACCAGCGGATTCCCAGCTCTGATACCAGCGCTGCTCTAGGGTTTTTGGATCGTACTTTTCCATGGGGCTCTGTGGGACTAAAAAGCAGAAGTATACACGCGAGTTCGCCTAAAGATCAGGTTCTTTAGGTGGGGAGGGCGTGGGGTTAAGCAAATCGATGATTTCAGTTAAATCGGTCACAAGGGTTTGGCTAAGTTGGCGCACGATTTGAGCCGTATACGCATCCGCAAGCTGCCGGACTTGCTGCTCGATGAAGGGGGTTTGTTCAGACTGAGGGTTAAGGGTTGCGAAAACCTCTTGGAAT
>CAJJAX010000033.1 GCA_905182155.1 uncultured Pseudomonadales bacterium | reverse complement strand
AGACTGAGCGGCATAATGTGGGTCCACGCATCGAGGTAATCCCCGGCCGCTGAAAAGCGCTGGATGCGATGCTGACACCCCGGCGCGACCACCGTGCGATGCACCGGGATCTGCCCCGGCACCGTCATATAATCATGAAAATTACCGCCGCACAGATCGGCAACCAAAATACGGCCTTTGCTATCAAGGGTTAAGGCATGCGGGGTGTTGAATTCGCCCGGGCCTCGGCCCCAAGTGCCGAGCGACCGAATAAACTCGCCCTGGGGCGTGAACCACATCAAACGGGAATTCCAATACCCGTCCGCAACCACAATGTTACCGTTGTCTTGAACCGCCACCGCCGTGGGCCCGTTAAAGTGGGTCTCGTCATCGCCCCATTCCCCAAAGGTGCCGAGGGTTAGTAACAATTCCCCATTGGGGTGGTATTTTTTAACCACATGGCCATCCCGGTCTGTTATCCAGAACATCCCATCTTGTTCGATATACAAGGTGTGCCCACCGAGGGCGAAGCCGCGTTCATCCGAGGGGCCCCATTTACCCAGATAATCCCCTGCTCGGTTGAACATCGAGATACTACTTTTGCCCATCTTGTCTTTGAAGGCCAAGGGGTGGCTCGCCCAGTGCTCGATATCGCGGGTCAATAAATAAATGACGCCGGCGCGATCTACCGCAACCCCAGAGCCCATTTCAAACTGCATGCCGGGCGGATAATGCGGCCAATCTTCGACGCGCTGATATCCATCCCGAGGATCTGGGCTGTCGGTATTATTTTCAACATCATGAGACGTACACATCGGTTTCGACCAAAAGCAAGATCTTTGCAGGGTATCCAGTCCGCCAGCGCGCCGCAAGCTCAAAACAGCCGCCCAACCGCCCTTGACAAAATGCCAGATAATGTCACGATAGGTGACATTACTTATCACAGAGACAACGCTCATGGTGCGCCTAGCTGATCTGCCCGAATACGAACGGCGACCACTTACTTGAGAAAAAACATGCCGCCTCTGGGCCCATGCCGTGGCACAATAAGCACCAAAGCCTTGAGCTGCAAAGCGTATTGCCCTGATCACTACCGCAGGCCTGCACTTTCGTGGCGACACCGCATTTGATTTTGCCGATCCAACCTTTCGCCGATCGCCATGATCGCAATGCCGACGACCTGGATCATGAGTCACAGCTCAGCGAACTTTGATCGCAGCGGTTTTGTCGAAGATGTGAATTTGGTGTTTCCCATTAAGCGCTTTCAAGAATTGCTTGCTGACAAGACCATCGGCTCGCTGGCAGACGTACATTACAGCTTTATGGGCGCAGGCCTCATGCCTAAAGTCTATGAGAAGAGTGCGATGCAAGTGGCAGGCCTGCTCAAACAAGATCAGGTGGACGCCGTATTTTTAACGCCGGTCTGACCCAACTGCACCCGCGCCGTGTGCGCGCTGAGCTACTATTTGGAAAGCAGCAGGCATCATGACCACGGGCATTAGCTTGGTCCGTGAAAATGCACGAAAGTATGCAGCCGCCGCGCTCGCTGTGGGTACCCTTTCCACTGGGTAGACCCTTGGGCAAACCCAACGATCAAAGCCTTTCAGCACCGGGTTATCTGCGGCGCCTTGCACTACTTGAGCGCACGGCAGGCCCCGTCTTGAGGATTATCCAGAGGATGCGCCAACCGTAACGCATTGAGGAGTCGGCCGCTTGCCCGGTTTCGTTTGGCAATACGCAGGCCGCAAGCAATACCTGGACCGCGCGCTTGTAAGCGAACTGACGCAAATGCAGCCTTGGTATGAGTTGGGTAAACGCAGGCGCAAGCGGGCGCTCTTTAGTGGGTGCTCAATGACGCCCATGGCAAGATTTGTCAGAATTGGCGGAATTGATGCAGATTCGGCACCTACCGACGCGAACTTCAAGGGTTCAAGCTGGCGATAGAGGATGCCAAGGTGTTTTATATAGAAGCGCTAACCGCCCAGCCGGGCGAATACTCCGCCCAGGCCATAGAGCAAATTTTGTGGCATGAAACACAACTGGGCGCCGGGTTAAAGGTTTTTTATGAGCGCTTTACTGCAACCCAAAGCTCGCCATCATGGCGCGGATGGTGGCTCTCGTGAAGCCATAGGCGGCTCTACCGGCGAAGAAATAGAAATTAACGACATCACTCAAAAGGAAGAATGAGCAATGAAAGTAACCCCACTAACGCCTAATTTTGTTGCCGATATCGAAGACGTCAATTTGGCCACCATCAACGACGCTGAATTTGAGCAGCTCTACAGCGCTTGGCTTGAGTACGGGGTGTTACGAATTCGTAATCAAGACTTAGATGACGAGCAACTGCAAACCTTCAGCAAACGCTTTGGCCCATTGGAAGAGGCGCCCTTTGGCAGGATGTCCGAAGAGGACAAAGCGAAAATTAAAAATCGTTATGTCACGACCCTGTCTAATATTATTGCCGACGGCAAACCCATCGGCGGCTTGGGCAACTCAGAGGCCACTTGGCACTCAGATATGACCTATATCGAAACGCCGCCGCCGGCAAGTTTGCTCTTGGGCATCGAAATTCCCGCAAGGGGGCGATACCCATTTGCCAATCAGTATGCTGCCCTTGAGGCATTGCCAGGCACTGCGCAAAAGAATGAGACCCTGACCGTCAAACACAATGCCGCGCACACCAGTGTGGGCAAGCTACGACCCGGATTCGAGGCGTTCGATGATCCTCGTGAGGCGCCGGGCGCCATCCACCCAATGATCAAAACCCACAATGAAAGCGGCAGACCAGCCCTGTATCTAGGCCGCCGAGAATGGGCCTATATTCCAGGCATGTCGGTGACCGAGAGCGAGGCACTTTGGATGAACTGTGGGCCTACGTGGCAATTAAGGAAAATACTTGGACACAAAAATGGCAGCCCTGGACCTCATTATTTGGGACAACCGCTGCGTTATGCACAGACGCGATGGCTTTGACCAAAACAGCCGCCGCTATATGCGTCGCTGCCAAGTATTGGATCGCAATGCCGTTTAACCAACTCGACCACATGGAGGCTCGCACCAGACGGTAGGCGCGAGCGCACAGGCGACTCACCCGCAACTAATATTGGCAACGGGTAGACGCTCATTATTGAGGGCAACGGTGAACCCACCGCCAAAGAAATCGCCGAGCAGGTTGGCATCACCACAAGAACCTTGTTTCGGCATTTCCCAGACATGGGCACATTGCTGATTACCATAATGGAGCAGGCCCAAGACCAGGCCAGGGCGTGATGGATGAACCCTTCCCCAGCGATCTTTCGCCCTCAGAGCATTGGCGAGCGCTGCTCAGTATTGTGGTCGCGCGCCGAACCCGGACGTACGAGTCCCTGTTACCCCTGCACATTTCGCCCACCATCCAGCGCCACTGGCGCACTCACGGCAGCGACGGCCATCCATCAGGGCGTGCAGCGACGGCGAAAGCGCCTAACCGGAAATACTGCCCAAGCAGATGGCCTCAGACACGCTCTTATTCGAAGCCCTGGATGCAACCTTGAGTATTGAATTTTGGATCAGTCTTCGCGTCGACCAAGACTTAAGTATCGCCAAAGCCGCAGTGGTTTTGCAGTACACCGTTGATCGATTAGTCGGGGGAATGGGCGAGGCGAGGCGTGCCCTACGGGTTTAGTGCAGCCCGATGATGACGGCGATACAGCGATCGTGGTTCTACCTTATCGTTATCAACCAATCTCAAACCTGCCGTTGGGATCAAGGGTCTTCAAGGATTGTTCGATTTTGGTCGCGCACTGCCGCGCCCGCAGAGACCAACCCGTGCCCCATCGCCCTGCATTGCGCATTCGCCAAAATTAGGCTCAGTGATGGCCTATCTGAACAGATGGCGCAAGCGCCTCTGGAGACGCGCCGTAGGTTGACCAGAGCGCGCTGATGCCGAGCCTTACCCCAAGATCGGATAACCATGCTCCGGATTCAGCATCGAAAAGGGCGCTTTTCAAATTCATCTGCTGCCCTCTGGCGGTATTTTGACCCGACAGACTCCGAAAGCGCGCCCCCTATATAGCCTGCTGTTCAAGGATCTAAAGAGCCCTGGCATTGGCTGTGCCTTGCTGCCCATCCCTCGTTGAAGCCGCATCCGCAGGTTTGACCCCTTGTTCGACCGCAGAATCCTGAACTAACCCGCCAGCACCGCACTGACCCAGCGGTTCAGCGGCACCGGTGCTGTTTTTCTCGACCCAAAGCGCCGCATTAATGCCCGCCCGATATGGCACAATGCCAAAGGACGACTGGGAGGTTCTGATGACGAAACACTGGATTCTGATAGGGCTAGCCCTGGTGCTGATTGGACCCGTTTCTGCAATGACGGCTGACGCGGCCAAGTTCAACGTCTTAGAAACAACCATCGCGGCGGTGCATAAAGCCTTTCGTGAAGGCTCATTGAGCTGCCTTGAGCTCACGCAAACCTATCTAAACCGAATTGCACGATTTGATCAGCCCACTGGCCTCAACAGCATCCTGTTGACTAACGACGACGCCACCGCGCGCGCCAGTGCGCTCGATGCCGAATTTGCGGCCACGGGCATTCTCAAGCCACTGCACTGCGTGCCCATGATCATCAAGGATAATTACAATGTTCGGGGCCTGCAGACCACCGCCGGGTCTAAAGCCATGCTCGGTTTCATGCCAGAAAAAGACGCCTGGCAGATCGCCAAGATCAAAGCCGCAGGCGCGCTTGTTCTCGCCAAATCCAACATGGCTGAATGGGCCTTCAGCCCTCGGGTCACTATCAGCTCGGTTGCCGGCGAAACCCGAAACCCTTACAACTTGGACCATGTCCCGGCAGGATCCAGTGGCGGCACCGCTGCGGCCGTTGCGGCTAATTTCGGTTTAGCCGGCCTCGGAACCGACACAGGCAATTCAATTCGGGGACCCTCATCGCATACTGCACTGGTTGGCATCCGGTCGACCCTTGGCCTAACCAGCCGCAGTGGCATTGTGCCTTTATTCCTGCGCAATGATGTGGGCGGACCCATGACCCGGTCTGTCGCTGATGCCGTGCGCATCCTACAGGTCATCGCCGGCCCCGACCCTTCAGATCCCATTACCGAGTCTGCCCGGGACCGATATCCCGACAATTTCCTGGAACGGCTTCAACAAGGCGCACTCCAGGGCGTGCGAATCGGTGTGATGCGCCACCTCAGCGAGCGAGATCATGACCCTCGGGTTAAAACGCTATTTGAAAGTGCTCTCAAAGATCTGACGCGCCTCGGCGCCGTCATCGTAGACCCGATTACCATCGCTGATTTCGACACTCTCAGCGCAAATCATTGGTGCCAGATGTTCAAGCATGATCTGAATGCGTTCCTAAAGGACAACGCCGACCGTTCTCCCATGAAAAACCTCCAGCAAATCGTGGATACCGGCCTGTATTCTGATTACATCGCCGAAGACCTAAAAAGCAATGCCGCGGTAATTGACCCAGAAAAACTGAGGCCGCCTTGCAAGGATCTGTATCGTGACGAGCGCCGCGTGGCGTATCGTGCCGCGGTCGTGCAGGCCATGGATAAAGCCAATGTACGCGCGATCGTGTACCCAAGCTGGAACTTCCCGCCCGCCCGCATCGGCCATCCGGAGGACTATCGGGGCGATAATAGTCAAGTCATTGCACCGCACACTGGATTGCCCGCCGTGACAGTCCCCATGGGGTTCATTGAGGATCTACCGGCCGGCCTACAGTTTGTCGGCAGACTCTTTTCGGAGGCGACTCTTTTGCCTTTGATCTTTGACTATGAACAGGCAACCCAACACAGGGTTGCCCCCAAAGGGTTTGAAGCGCTTGCGCCAAAGCCATCCGCCGCGCTGGGATATAAGCAAGGTGGCGCATAAGATACCGTTGCGAACAAGAAAGCGCACTGGGATAAACCAAGGACCTCACCGCCATGAAATATCTAATCGGTTTCATCGTTGGCATCGTTGCCACCATCCTCGTCTACGAGCAAGAAACGGCAACCGAGGTCGCCCGTGAGGTGGTGGTGGATCAGGTCGTTGATGAGGTGAAGGAGATTGACTACACCTTTTATGAAAACCTGTATCAATCCAGCGTCACCGTTATCAAAGATGCCTATGACGCGCCGCTCAAGAAGATCGCCGAAGATTTGAAACCGGATGCGCCGAAACAATATTACGTGCAGATTGGGGCATTTTCGAAACAAGAGAATGCCGATAGCTTCAGGGCCGAGGCCCTGCTCGAAGGGTACCTCAGCGCCAATATTTTCGTTGAGACCGTCGGTGACATCAACAGAGTGATGATTGGTCCCTTTGCGGTAAAACAAGAAGCAGCACTGGCGATTGATTGGGCAAGTAGCCGAAAGTTTTCGGCCCTGCTTTTGTCGAAAACAGATTAAAGCGTCCTGCCAGCAGAATTTGGGCTTGCCTGAATCATTCAATCAAAGTGCCGCTGATCAAATCTGGCCGCGTCCTAAAATTTGCGGTAAAGTCTGCGGCTAAGTTCAACCTCAACTGATGGAGTATCGCGTCTATGACATATCGACTTATAAGTTTACTAACTGGTTTATTAGCGGCAGGCCAAGCCGTAGCGGGACATCACGAGGCCTCTGAGTCGATGAAGCCCATGGCATCTTCCGGCCAAGTCGTCGTGGTCTACGAAGTACCTTGCGTCAACCCAGACCAAGGCATCGCAAGCCTAAAAGAAGTAATCCAATATGAAGCCGGCACCTCACCGATCGCTTACACCTCGGTTGCCACCAAGCTCGATGACGCGCTGGTCGGTGCCGTCGATGTCCACCAATCGATGGCCGCGATGGAACAAGCTTTTGCCTGGCAAGAAAGCGATGAGACCTGGCTGGCGCTGCAAGCAAAAGCCCTGACGGCATGTGAGGCGCAGTTGGATCAAATCAGCATGCGTATCCACAGCGCGCAATAAGCATTTCACGAGCCACCTGAACACAGTGATCACCCGTCGGCCGCAGACTGCGGGCCGGCGGACACTGCCTGTAAAGGAAATGGCCTAACTCATTGAATATATGAGCTTTTAAAATCTATAGCCTAGGCGAGCAAGACGGCCCCGGTGTTGTTTTAGCTCGTTGGTGTTAAACCAATTTGGTTTCGCTGGATACCGAACCCCTTCGCGCACCACGCCTTAGCAGCCAGCGATGCCCGTGATGCCGGTGATGCCGGTGATGCCAGCGCGATGATACGTCACCAGAGCCTATGCTTAAATTCACATCCGGTTTAGGGCCGCTTAATCATCTCGGGTTCAACGCCCCGGCCCCGCAACCAATCCCGCAGCGCAAGACCCGTACCAGCCGGCCACACGAGGCACGCGTCTGGCGGCACCAAAATATAGCTGTCGAGCTCTTCGTTTAAGGTGATGACGCCGGTTGCCTGCACATGGTAGCCAACAATGATTTGATTCATGCGTTCGAACGGGTACACACCGATGAGGGTTGGTGGGCCGGCATCCAGATCAAGCTCTTCCTTCACTTCTCGTACGGCGCATTCGGCGGCACCCTCGGCATGATCCACAAAGCCCGTAATCAAGCCGTTAAACGTGCCCGGCCAAGACCGGTTGTGCGCCAGAACAATTTTGCCCTCGAACTCCACCACAACCGCCGCGACCGGTGTCGGATTGTCGTAGTTCACAAACCCGCAGGACGCGGAACACTCGATACGATCCTTTCGACGCTCGACTAAGGACGCCGCGCACATCGGACAAAATTTAAACTTTTTCAACCACACACCTCACTAAACAAAGAATCAAAGCACCCTAAACCGCTCAATCCTGCTCGACTTAGAGGTGCTTCAGAGAGTATGCCTGATCTACGGGCGCATCGAAATGATGGGGCCACGTCACCACGCGGCAGCGATCCTGCAAAAAGGTGACTGCTCGGCTTTCGGTACCGACTTGTGCCAGAAGGGCACGTCAGCCGTAATCCTCGAAGAAAGCGTCATTGACCTCAACGTAAGGTTTTGATTGAGCAGTTGTCTACCGTTCTGTGATATTCGCATCATGCCCAACGCCCATCGTTCTATGAACCTTGCGACTTTAATTTCCAAAGGCAGCTTTACCTTTGTTCGATATAGATTGGCCTTCCGCTTGCCCCTTTCTCTTTGGCGGCGTACCCTGAGCCATGCCAAAAATACGCTATATGGACAGTAGAACAATCGATGCTGTCGAAGGGCAAACCATCCTCGAAGCCGCCATTGCGGCCAAAATGCCGCATATGTCGGAGTGCGGTGGTAACGCGCGCTGCACGACCTGTCGCGTCCAAATCGTTGACGGACTCTCAACAGTTGGCCTGCGAACACCAGCCGAGGAAGCCGTTGGAGCCCGCAAAGGCTGGGGTGACGACACCCGCCTCGCTTGCCAGACCAAGGTCCTTGGCGACGTTGCAATTAGGCCACTGGTTCAGCATCGCTCAGACGTCTTCACCTTCAATCTTGAAGAATCAGACCAGCCTGCTGGAAAAGAACAGCACCTTGCCGTCATGTTCTGTGATCTAAGAAACTTTACCGGCATTAGTGAGGGCATGTTGCCCCCACGACATTATGTATATCGTCAACAGCTACGCCACAGAATGCTCTGAAGCCATTCTTCAAAATGACGGTTTCATTGACAAATACATGGGTGACGGCATCATGGCCGTGTTCGGACTCTCAGACAATCAACCGGGCCGCATCTGTCGTAATGCCGTCCGGGCTGGACTCAATATCCAAGACACCGCGGCCCGCCTCACAAAAAGGCTTGGTGATGATTTTCAGCTCGATTTTCAGATTGGCGTTGGGATCCACTACGGCCCCTGTGTTGTCGGCCTGGTAGGGCATCCATCTCACCGCAGCTTTTCACTCCTCGGCGACACCGTCAATGCGGCTGCGCGTATCGAGGCTATGACCAAAAATTTTGAGGCTAACCTCCTCATTTCTTCGGCAGTGTTCGATCAGGCACCCAACGCATTTGTGGTTGAGCCCTCTCAGGATGTCCCACTTCGTGGCAAGGACGAGCTCATCAAGCTCTATCCCGTTACGGGGTTGGCAGAGGACAACACGCTCTTGCTGGTTCAGCAGTCTCTAGCAGACATCCTGCCGCACAGACGTGAAGTTGGACTGCATTTCTACCAGCTTTTATTTGAACGTTATCCAGATTACCGCCCGCTTTTTCCCGACGACCTCGACGCGCAATCCGTGACCCTCATGAATATGATCGAGGCGACAGTGGTCAATGCTGCACGTCCAGGCGATTCCCTCTCGGGCCTGCGCGAACTGGGCCGGCGTCATGCGCACTACGGTGTGGTCAAAAACGAATCCTTTGATCATGTTGGCGAATGCATTATCCAAGCACTCGCTGACCTGCTGGGTCCCCGCCTGACACCCGAACTCAAAGAGGCTTGGGAAGTAGTCTACGGCACGGTTGCCAACGCCGTCTCGGACGGGATGGAATTGGCCAAGCCCTAAGCCCTTTCATTGCCGTGAGGGTCGATCCAGCGCCTCCCCTCTTACCGCGATAGGGAAGCCAATTTAGTTGATATCGCAGCGACGCGTCCCAAACCTGGTTGATCGTCACAGCAATAAACAATCCAGAATGACACAGCCTTATGCAAGGGAACGCAGCCGCAACCTCACTCAGGCCCACCGGGCCCTTTAAGTGATGCGCAGACTGCTGAACCGAAACCGAACAATCCATGACCCCTCTCAGCCCCCGTGCTACGCTGCTTGAAAAGCAAGGAATCAAACCATGAAATTCAACACCATTACCGCAATTTTAATACTGGCCGGACTGCTGTTTAGCATCAACACGCTGGCCGATGATGTCAGTGATGTTACGAAGGTGGTTCAACAGTATGGCGATTTGGAAAATGACCTCGCCGCACAAGCAAAACTCATGCACCCGGATCGCATTTATATCTCGGGGGGGATTCGTCAAACCGACGAAGCGAAGAACATGGCCAATCAAATTACCGGCCGCAAGGCCGGTGAGTCTCTCAATGGCGGCAAAACCAATTTTGTCACCATGATCGAAGATCCCGTGGTGTCGATTCACGGTAAGACGGCCGTTGCGAGTTTCCTGCGCTGGTGGCATGTGTATCCCCACAACAAGCCTTCTGACATGAGCCCACCCACTTGGGTCACCCTGGTATTGGTCAAAGAAAAATCCGGGTGGCTGATCATGCACACGCACATCTCGCCGCTCGCCGGGAACTAACGCCTGTGGCGCGGCCAGAAGGCTTTTGGCCCGCGCCCACGTCTCAACAAGCTGTTTCATAAACCAAAAGGGCCCAACTAATTGGGCCCCTTCTTCGTTATGCAGGTGCGCTATAGGCTAACGCGGTGCAAATCGTTGGCCGCCATCCACGCGCAAGGTCGAGCCATTCATCATGGCCGACTCAAAGATCGCGATCGCCATCACAGCAAACTCCTGTGGCCGCCCCATCCGCTTTGGAAAGGCCGCATCTTTGGTTAACTGCAACGCGCCTTCATCAGGGATCCCCGCGGTCAAACCCGTATCGAACAAACTGGGCGCAATCGTCATGCAGCGAATGCCGTGGGTGCCAAGATCCCGCGCCATCGTCAGCGTCATGGCAGCGATGCCGCCTTTCGCAGCCGTATAAGCCACCTGCCCAATTTGGCCTTCAAAGGCCGCAATCGACGCCGTATTGATCATGACGCCACGTTCACCGTCTTTGTTGGGCGTATTAGTCGACATATGCTGCGCAGCAGCCGTGTTAATATTAAACGAGGCAATCAGGTTCAGATCGATGATGCGCCGGAAGTCCGACAACGCGTGGCGCGTGCCATCCTTCTTGAGCGTTCGCTGTGCACCACCCCCGCCAGCGGTATTCACCATAAAATGCAAACTGCCTAACTCACCGATCGCGGTTGCCATAACCGCTTCCATGCCCTCGTAATCCATCACATTGCAGGGATAGAACTGCCCACCCAAAGACTCAGCGACGCTCGCCCCATCGGACTGCTCTAGGTCTAAAATGGCGACTTTACCGCCCTTCTCTGCAAATTTCACGGCCGTTGCGCGACACATCCCCGAGGCGCCACCAACAAACAAACCACTACTTCCGGCAATTTCCATTTCGTATTCCTCTTAATGAATTGAACGCTTGTTACTTTGATACCACGTCTGGCTATGGCACAACTGATAAGGCCAACATCGCAAACGCATCGCTGAGGCCTCGACCCCTGCAGCCCTAAACATAATATAAAACCAGCTGTGAGCCTATTGATAAGTTGCTTATCCCGTGCCCGGATGACTTCAAGCCCGGACAACAGCCCGACTAATCCGACCGCATTCGTGCGCTAGTCCAACGTACCAGCAGCACACCGATCAGCGTGGAGCCGGTAAAGCGAATTAAGAAAAAAGCGGCTGCCGGTAACGCAACAAAATACCCCAGAAAGAAATCAAAGAACCAACCCCAATCGCGCACCCATTCCACCAAGACAAACCCTGCAAAGAAATACTCTTGGAGATATTGGGTCGCACTCGCTGCTGGATCAACCAACACCGCATGCCCGGCCAAGAACACTAAAAACAGATCTGCCCAGATTAAGCAGTAGCCTACTTGTCGCAACAGCTTAACCATCATCATGCTCTCCTAGCTTTGCAGTGAACGCTTGAGCTTAGCCCCCAAGGATCAACCCGTATAGCGCTGTACAGCGCTTGGTGAGGCTGCGCCATCGCTAACCCGTTGCCTGCTATCGAAAGGAAATGGGCGCAAAATTTTAATGCCTTGGGCGAATTCTGCAAGGATCCGGTCCTAGCAAGCACCCTCGCCTCGTTCTCCGAATAATCAGGACCGGTTACGGAACAACGCAAAGCACCCGACCGATTTGTCGAAACAAAGATGCGCCATGACGTGGCCGATGTAACCCCTCGGATACGGGGCAACCAACACAAGCATCTCAACGCTCGTTATCACCACGCTAAAACAACCCCATACCCCTTCACCTGCCCTAGGTTCTCGGTCACCAATCCACTCGATCACGACGCCGACCACCCGAAAAACGGGGCGTCTAGCCCTGCGTCGAGCCGCCGCCTCAAGGTTAACGATTTGACTACTGCCGATCCACAGCATAGGTTACGACAGCCGATTAAAAGGAACGTCCAATGAGCACGACCCCGCACCCAGCAGATGCGATGAGCCAAGCCCTTGAAGATATTGATGTCAGCCGCCCAGAACGGTTTCGGGACGATAATTGGCAAGACTGGTTTGCGCGGTTGCGCAAAGAAGACCCCGTTCACTACTGCAAGGACAGCGTTAATGGCGCTTATTGGTCTGTCACCAATCACGCGGACATCAAGGCAGTGGATACAAACCACGAGGTTTTCTCCTCCGAGGCTGGCGGCATCGCCATCGTTGACCCGCTCGAAGGCGAGAAGGGCATCGAAAATTTCATTGCGATGGATCCGCCGCGACACGACGATGTTCAACGCAAGAGTGTAACGGGGGTCGTTGCGCCGTCGAACCTCTCCTTGATGGAGCACATTATTCGCGAAAGGGCGGGTAAAATCCTCGACGAACTGCCCATCGGAGAAGAGTTTAATTGGGTCGACAGAGTCTCAATTGAATTGACGACACAAATGCTGGCGACCTTGTTTGACTTTCCTTTTGAAGATCGTCGCAAACTGACCTATTGGTCCGACATCACCACCAACATCCCCCAGGTAACCGGAATCGAAGGCGATGCAAGCGCGTAGGAAGCCCGCCTGGGGGCAAGCACGCGCCAAGGCGGTTCCAGCTTCTGGCAAAACGCGCTGCCGAACCGCCAAAGGCGATTCGGCATGCTGAGCCCACGGTGAGGCCACGCAAGAGTCGATCGACGCCGATGGCGATTGCACCCACGACTTCTACTCAGCGTGCGTCGGCGACGACACCACCCGCAACAGCATCAGTGGCGGCGTGATCGCGTTGAATCAGCATCCCCAGGAATATCAAAAGCTACGCGAAGATGCCGCCCTCATACCCAACATGGTGTCGGAGCTGATCCGCTGGCAAACACCGCTTGCCTCATATGCGACGAACAGCAAACAACGACTGTGAAATTGGTGAGAAGCAGATCAAGAAAGGCGATCAAGGTACTGATGTGGTATGCCTCAGGTAATCGTGACCCAGAAAGTGTTCGATCATGCTGATGAACTAGCATCATCGAACGCCCCAACTGCTCGCAATCATGTATCCTTCGGTTTTGGTGTTCACCGTTGCATGGGCAACCGTCTTGCTGAAATGCAATTGCGAGTGCTTTGGGAAGAAATTTTGAAGCGTTTTGAAAGGTCGAGATTGTGGGAGACGTCGTACGCTTACCGAATAATTTTATTCGCGGGATATCCGAGGTGCCTGTTGTACTGCATCCGCATTAGATTCAAGTCCAATTCGTGATATCACACTGGCGCCCACCAAGTTGCACTAACCAATAAGCTTTTGCGAATGACGACTAGACCCGTAGCCTTTTTGAACAAAAAGAGGTGGTTTAAATGAAAACTTACACATAATTTCATTTCATGTTAACTTTAGATCATTGCGACACACTAAAAGATCTTTAAAGACAATGTGTCTGCAAGCATACCGTGTAGCCTTCGTTTATAGATTACGGAGATGCTTGCATGAACCGCCCTGTTACCCCGCCTCGATATCAGGAGGCGCAACACGAGCGTCAAACGCTCACGTTTGAGATAGTGATCAATGATCGATCGTACTTCAGCCGTCAGTTTTCTGAGAACATCGAACCGATCACTAGACTCCTTTATAAAACACGACGCGATCTCGAAAATTTACACGAAACCATCAAGATTACGGAGCAAACTGAAAGAGCGATAGAACAACACCTTTTGACAAAACTAAAATAATCGTAGCTTGTCTTGTGAAGGACTTGCTTGCAAATCCTTACACTACCCGGTGCAAATAATCGTTCGATAGAACAGGAAATCTCAATGCACCATCTTGGCAATAACTGTGTGCTAATGGTCCAAGAAGCTCACAAACAGGGCTATTTAATCGACAGTCCTCTGCACGCAAAGATCGCAGCAACATTAGACCAACAAATGAATTCGCCTTCCGGTTTCGGCAACCGCATCAGCCTCACTTTAGTTGAGGCCGTTTTCGACGCACTCACCGAAAGAGGTTTTGCAATATCAGCACTGCGTGAACAATTAAAGATGACCGGCTTAGGTGCAAACTTCACAGTCAGAGCCCTCTATATTTTAACAGCGCCAACCTTCACTGATTGCGCGCGCAATGCCATGGCCCTGGCGAACATCGACAACAATGTCTTCACCGCTAATATTGTTGAAAAAAGTGACGTGATTGAGATTAATGTGCATTTCCACGTGGAGACATCTCAACTGGTTAAAGAGCACATCCTGAGCGTGATTGACCAGTTTAGCGATTTTCTTCGCAGGGTTCGTAAAAACAACCAAGATTCTCCCTTAGATCCTATTGGCTCAGCCACCAACGACGAAAAGCATCCGCTTAAATCAGTCCTTGCACCCGAGGTCTTTAAGAAATTACCTTTCTCTTTAGTCTTTGACCGCACGATGCTTGAGCAAGCTAACCCATTCAGCAATCCCGCAGAGTATAAGCTGCTAGGCAAAACGCTGCTGAACGACACCAATCGAGTTGATGAGCCACTGCAATATACAAGATTGGTCATGGCACAAGTTGCACAGGCCTTCGAGAACAAAGCAGCCTGTAATCTGAAAGACATTGCGACCCTGAACAGTATCTCTGAGGCGACCCTAAAGCGAAAACTGTCGAACGAAGGCAACCGTTTTGTTGCGATCAAAGCCAAATTGAGGGCGGATCAAGCCTTGTTACTCCTTGAACAGGGGGTACCCCAAGATTCTATTTCCGATTATCTTCAATACGCGTGCCCAACGGGATTTTCGCGGTCGTTCAAAGCTTGGTATGGCGTCAATCCTACAAAGACAGCAGAGCGTTTACACCCAAGTACGCCTCTTGGGCACAAAGAATCCGTTATTTGAGGCGCGCCTAGAAAGAACCAATTTTCTAAAACTTAAAAGCGAAAAGCGCAACAGCTGATCTCCTTGAGATAGAGAACCTGTACTGTCCAAGACCCTAGAGACCTCTGATCACTTGAACAAAGTAATATCGGAACCAACTACCAAAGCGGCGATCTAGACAAACCGCAGGCTATTTGATGCTTATCCCCAGAAAGTTTGATTACTCGCTTAGGCCGCTCGCGATGCACCTTGAATTGCGCCTCACACCGGAACCGCATCCAAGCCATTTACCGCCTAAGGCGAATCACGCTCGTCGGAGACAATAACATAACGACCCGTGACGACTGGGTCTTTACGCGGGACTCGAGTGATTTTGATTCGAAGTCCCTGGATCGTGAGTTCATCGCCAATGGCAAGATCCTCCCGCTCATTCAGCGCCATCTGGATCGCCTCTTTTGCGGCAACCCGGGCATCCAGTTTCATCGCCAGCGCCTCAACCGGAATCGCCTCTAGGTCACGGAGATCGATGCCGGTCGATGCTGTGGCCGCACCTGCGTCGAGGCCGCTCCTGGTTTCAGCGTGACCCTTAGCGAGCTTGGGTCTATCAACTGATGCCTTGCTGGCAAAATAACCCAGCAGAAATAACACGAAACCGATAAGCACGATCGTTATGAGCCGGTCCATCTACTTTTACCTCCTATTGCTGAACGACCTATTGCTGAACGGCCTATTGGTGAACGGCCTATTGGTGAACAGCCTATTGGCCGCTAAGTGTATACCGAGCGGCCTAAACACCTTCATCCTAACAAGGCGGACGCACGAGCAAGCAGAACCTGTGCACGTCACCCCATCGATTACCGCCGGTTCGTCTCTTTATTTAACGCAGTTTTGGGCTTAACGCACCCATTTGTTTGAATTTTCGCGCACCGCACAGATCACGCCATCGGCGCCAGTTCACGACCTGTAAGGCCAGACCTTCAGCAGGGTTCGTATTCAAACCGAGCTAAAACCTGACGCTGCTTTTAAAAATCTCATCCTCAACATGATGTCGGCACGGGCATTTCTGCCGACAGCGACCACCAATCCCATCAAAAGTGCATCCTGACCGACGACCACACTGATATCTTATACGGACTTCAAATTGCCGACGGTGAGATCGACGAGCTACGCGCCATCGCAAAACTCATGGTTGCGCACAATCAACAAGAAGACCTGGGAACCCTAGGCTCTAACGTCTACCTCAGCGAGGACAAAAAACGGCTCACCTTTTGGGCAACCCATGCCAATCATAACGTCATGAAATTTCATTCAGCGCGTTTCGCAAGCGGCAGCGCTGTGGGTCAGATTTTACAGCGCAGCCAGCGCGCCAGATTCTGTCTTTATGGCCCAGTCTCTGACGAGATGAAAGCCTGGCGCAGAGACAACGGCTCGGAGGTTGGTTAGCAACGCGCATTGCGGGATTCACCCAAGACGCCAATGGGATTTAGGATTAAACGATAAAAGGATCAGACGGCCTGGGGCTTGAGGCTTAAGCCCGCAGTACCTGCTCGGCCTCCCGGATACTGGCAAGCCCCTCCCTGCGCCGATTAGCCTCATCAGACGGCGGCAATTGCCACCCACTCATAAAATGATGCGCTGACGCGGCAACATAGACTTGCCAGAGCGCCAAACGATGCGCCTCGACCGGCCTGAATGCCGAATAGGCGGCAATGAAACGCGCTTGGCCAGGCCGCCCGAACAAGTACCGCAACTCAACACTTGCCGCGGCAACATCGGCTAACGGGTCGCCGATGGCGGCGTCCTCCCAATCCAAAACGCCAGTGATCTGTCCCCCATGCCACAGCAGATTCTGCGCCCAATAGTCGCCATGCAGCAGACAGGGTGCCCCTTCAAAGCGCGTATCCGAAAGCGCGCGCAAGGACGCCCGCAAGCCAATCCACTCAGACGCCTCCGGAAGATAGTCAAACACGGCGGGACGCGGATCAACCCGTTCCGGCAAACCCGGCAATCCCTGGACCGGCACTTGATGAATCTTGAACAGCTGGCTTGCCATCTTGTCGATGTAATCAAAGGCGTCGCCGCTCGGTATAGCGCTATGCCCTTCAATGAAGCGCATCATCACGAAGGGATTGGCGAGCAAAGTGCAACTTGCATCAAACAGGAGCGGCTCGGGTACCGGCAATCCAAAGCCGTGCAACGCCTTCAATAGCTTGTATTCAAGCTCGGCTGAGATGCTCGTATGGACCGGGGCATGTTCGCGCAGCACCAAGCGCGTGACGTTGCCCAAGTCGTCGGCGACCTCCAGCGCATAAACCTCAGCCGAGACGCCACCGGTCAGCCGCCGGGCCGATTTCAATCGAGCCCCAGGCCAGGTTTGGGCGACCATATTGGCGTGTTTCAACGTGTTCATGATTTACCTTTGCGATTAAAGCGCTCGTCCAAGACGCGATTCAACCACGTCTAAACCCAAAGCGTTAACTTTCATCTGGGGTCGCTTGAAGGCGGCATTATCAATGCGGCACCCGATCAAAGACCGAGTTCAGCAATCTAAAAAACTTGAACCATCGAGCCCCTGCTGGATCGCACTGGGCACCTGTATTGTCATATGCGCAAGGATTGAGGGCACAATATCAACGATGGCTGGCGTGTCATCGAAGCGATCAGCCAAACACCCGCTGTTCGTGGCGATCCAGGTCGTGCGCTCTCTTACTGACTGGCCGCCATGACCCTTACCATTAATGGCGTCTCGGCCATGGTCTGTGGTGATCACAACCAACCAGTCCTCATCCAGCATCTTTTGTCGCGACTCAATCGAGGCCCAAAGCTGGCCCACCAAAGCGTCGGTAAACCGAACCGAATCATCCAGCGCGGCACTGTCGCCCGCTTGATGCCCAACATCATCAGAGTATTGGAAATAGACCCAGCTCAGATCTGGGCCCACGTTTAACAAATAATCAGCGGCCTGCTCGGCAATATAAACATCAATGGCTTTAATATTGGCCGCGGCCTTCTGATCGGGGAATCGCTGGGTATCGTGCTCTAGCCCGTCGAGATAGTAATCCAACTTATGACCGCCTGCCGCGGCTAACCCATCGCCAATCAGCTTGGTGCGGTTGTCCTCCCAAGTTGAAAACAGCGCGGTCGAGAGGCTCGGGTCGTGCGCCTTCGCCATGCGGAAAATATCCCAATAGTCATAATCTGGCGAGGCCGCGTCGTTATTAAAGACCTGATGTTTGTTGGCCCAGGTACCGGTCAGCAAGCTTTGGTAACCCACTGCCGAAATGGTTGGGCTTTCGGACGCCCCGCCAATCTCACCGCCGACATAGGCGCGGGCGAACCCGCCACTGGCGCGTATGATCTGATCGAGATGGGGGGTTGCGACCCGCTCGATCACATCGGCTGGAATGCCGTCCATCACAACAAAGAGTGTTTTCGCTGCGGTCATCTCGGCCTCCAATGTCGTCCCAGGGATTATCAGGGTTAGGATGAAAAAAAGTCTGAGGGATAAATCGCTGAAGGGTTTTGCGAAGCCCTGCCCCATAAAAAACAACCGCGTCATAAGACGCGGTTGTTTGAACTACCGACCTGCTGTAGACCGAACGCTGACACGCGCCTAGGGGTTAACCCAGAGCAATCGGCCTTAACGGTCCTAACGCGTTTGATCACTCAAACTTGTGGCGGAACCGCAAACCAATCGTACGGGGTCGGTTCGAGGTCACGCGCTGATCATAGGTCGCGCCATTAATGAACACTTCGCCGCGCTCATCGGTGATGTTCTTCACGTAAAGCTCAGCAGACCAGCTATCGCGCTCGACCCCCACAGCCATGTGACCAACCTGGTAGTCACCTTGCTTCTTACGAGTTCGCGTTACTGGATCAATGTCATACAACAAGTTATAGGACTCGCCCACCGAGGTGTAAGAGCCCTGAACAAAGGCTGGCATGCCGCCGATGTTAAAGTTGTACCGCGACGATAGGTTCCACTTTAATTCCGGCACCCGTGGTAGCTCGTTACCGGCTGGCGCATTGGGCGCCGCACCCGAGGCCTCAGCCGCTGGGTTCACCCAATAGCTTTCGGTTAACTTGGAATCAATCCAGGAAAAGCCAAAATTAAGGTCCCAGTTGTCCGTGATCAGGTATGAGCCTTCAATCTCAAGGCCATCGCTCTCGGCATTCCCCACGTTGTCCGTCAGCGTGAGTACGGAGACAGAGGTATCGATCTTAGACAGCTGAAAATCATCCCACTCTTGGGTGTAATAAGCGGCGTTCAACCGGAGCCGTCCATCACCAAACGTGCCTTTCATCCCGAATTCATAGCTCGTCAGAATATCTGCTTGGTAAGCACCGGCAATTGCGGTGACACTCAGACGGTTTAAACCACCGGGGCGATAGCCTTCAGAATAGGTGCCATACACCATCACATCATCGTTTACGGTATAAGCCACATTAAACTTATTCACGCTGTCTGACTCAGCGATCTGAAGATCATTATTGATTTCAGGATTACCTCGGGGTCCAAATCGACTCGGCCACCAGATGGTACCGGAAAATCCCACGAGCGAAGATTCAAAATCGAAATACCGCGTACTGTAAGCAACCGTTAAGTCGTCCGTGATATCGAAGGCGATCTCACCAAAGTAGGCGGTCTCAACATTGCCGCGCAGCTGGTTCGTGGTCCAATAAATATCTGGGCCTTCAACGAAAGCTGGCGTACCCGCACCACTCGTTGCAGGCGTAATCGTGGCTAACCCCAGCACGTGCCAGTCCAAATCAAAGTCATGGCTGGCTTCTTCATAGAATGCGCCAACGATCCAACGCACGCGCTGATCTTGGGCTGAAACCAAACGAATTTCGTGATTTTCACGGGCCCATTCTTGATCGCCGGTATACAACAACGTTGGATCAGCGCAGATGCCAAAATAAGCGACATAACACGCATAATAACTGGCGACATAACCGGGTGAGCCATTACTGGGATCCGAGTACAACGAGTAATCCGCATTCTGATAGGATTCCCGATCGAGGTCTGAATACGCATAGGTCAACGACATCTCATTGATCTTGCCTTCAACAACCAGCGCCGTCTGGGTCCACTCATCATCATTGGTATCGGGTTGGAAACGCACAACTTCTAAATCACCCACTTCGGTGGGGTCATGATCCCAAACGCCTTGTGCCGCCAGCTCCTGACGCATGACACTTGCAGTCACCGTCCAGTTCTCGGTTAGATCGACCCGCAAAGCGACTCGGCCACCCGTGGTTTCCGCCGTATTGAAATCTTCTTGGATATAATCGGCATTATCGATCGTCTGATCAGCAGCCATTTCGATCAAGGCAGGATCGGTTAAACCCGCTCGAATGCCCGACAGATCAAAGGTATGCGTACCCGCAACGTTGTCGATATAACCGGCTTCATCTTTTCGGTAACCCACAATCCGAATCGCGGCTTTATCGCCGATCGGGATATTCACAAAGCCTTCGACCAGGTTCCCCGTATCGCCTTGAGCGACCGAGTTCACCTCAAGATCATACCCAGCAGAGAAGACGCCAGGGGTTGGCTTGTGAGTAATGAACCGAATGCTGCCGGCCTGGGCGTTGGCGCCATAGAGCGTGCCTTGCGGGCCCTGCGAGGGTTTCAATGCGCTGCACGTCATAGATATGTGGGTTCAAGAAAGGACCCGACCGCCGTGACGGGTTGCTCATCCATGTAAACGGCAACGTTCGGCGTTGCCCCCAATAGCAGACTTTCCCCACCACTGGAGATGCCGCGCATATAGACGTTACCGGTTCCTGGCCCTAAGGTGACGTAGTTCATTGACGCGATGAGATGAGCAAAATCTTCTAAATCGCCCACACCGTTATTTTCCAACTCGCCTTCGCCCAAGACATCAATGCTGATGGGCACGTCCTGCACACTCTCGTTGCGCCGCGTCGCCGATACGATCACTTCTTCCATCGCATATTGCTTTTCTTCTGCAAGCGCGGCTTGTCCCCCAACCGTGCTCAAAGCCGCAACGGCCAGCACAAGCGGTTTTACAACAAACTGCGTTTTACACGTTGAATACTTTCTCATTTCAATCACCTTTTTATGAGTTTTTACTCTGTGAATACCAAAATATAGACCGCCAAAATCATCGCAACAACGCTGCAAGCACTGGGACACTGGACTATTTGAAGCGGTAGATCATTGCATGCTTGACTACAGGATACAAATCGAGCGGTTTCGGGAAAAGATAGACCCGAGCAAAAACCACCTAGATTTTCTCGTGATCAAGGACCCAGTGGGCTAATTCTGCCTGCATGGGTGCAAGGAACGGCGCGTAGTGCTGCCACTGTTCAACCGCATCAGTGTAGATCGGTTGGCGAACCTGCTCGGAACTCGCGGTCCTTACCGCCCGCTGGGTTTCATGAAAGGCAAGGCACGCCGGCTCAAACGGCAGGCCACAATAATCCAACATTCGACGGACCTCGCCTTCAACGTTGTGAATCACCGACTCATACTTCACCCTTAAAACGCGGCCCGGCAGTACCGCATCCCAGTGCGTCATCAGGCGCGCATAGTCGCTAAAGTATCGCGCTATATTTTCCTGGCCATAGGTGAAGGTCTGCCCCTCAGCAAATAGCTGCTTGTAGCCACTAAAGCAGCAGGCCATGGGATGCCGACGTGCGTCGATGATTTTTGCATTGGGCAGGATTAACTTGATCAGGCCTATGTGCCGAAAATTGTTCGGCATCTTATCGATAAAATAAGGCGCGTCTTGGCGGTGAATAGCGGTTTCTGCCAGATACTTTTCACCCAGCTCACGCAGTTCCAATGCCGACATATCTGCAATGATTGCCGGGTATTCCGCGCTCCCCTCCCCCTGACCACGTCGTCGTAGCGACTGGGCGATCGACAAAATATTGGGCAGCTCAAGCGTGCCGTCGACCAAACTGTGCGAGGCTAGGATTTGCTCCAGCAATGTTGACCCCGCCCGCGGCAGACCCACAATAAAAATAGGGTCGCTGGCAGGATCCCCCATCCCGGCTTTAGATTTGAACAGCGGCGCCTTACATTGACCAATCAATGCATCGGTTTCGGCCGTGGTTTCATCTGCAACGTAGCCTTCTTGCACGACCTTACGGTCATTGCCCAAGGCATAATAGCGAAAGGACTCGGCGTACTCGGCGCGATCTTCCAGGCCCTTACCCAAGGCAAAGCAGAGGTGGAAATTATCCCGATCGCTGATGTCATCCTCAGCGATCAACGCCCGCATTCGCTCGACTTCCACGGCATCAAACCGAAACGTCTTCAAGTTCGCCAAGTTCCAGTAGGTTTCACCCATAGTTTCATTGACGGTGATCGCACGACGATAGGCCGCGATCGCCTCTTCTTGCCGGCCCACGGTTTTTAATGCGTGACCGGCGCTATTGTGAAGTTGCGCATGGCGCGGAAAGCGTTCGCACAAAAAGCCATAGCGCTCGACCGCAGCATCATAGTTACCCACCATGACTTCGATCGAGGCCGCAAGAATGCTGTGCGAGAGATTCTTGGGATCCACCTTTTCAAGATGCGCGATCTCGGCCAGCGCTTCTTCATACTTCTGAGCTTGCCCCAACGCACTGGCGTAGGTATTGCGGGCTAGATGAAAATCCGGCGCCATGCGCAGGCAATCTTCAAGCAAGATCTCTGGATCGCCCTTAATACCCAACTTGATGCCGATTTCAGCGAGTAACCGAATTACCGACACATCCTGCGGATTGCGCTGCAGATAGTCCCGGCAGATGCCTTCAGCCATGCCAAACTGCTCCTGCTGCACCAGGCCCAACGCTTTAATAATGCCAGGATGGACATGAGTCGCCGCCATGGCTTGACGGATTGCGGCTTCGGCCTCCTCTGCCTCGCCTTCGCTGTGCAAGGATTCCCCCAAGAGCCGCCAACTGCTCGCTGACTTCGGATTCAGATCAACGGCGGTTCTTAGCGCCCCGATGGCCTCGTCAATCCGGCCAACGGCATGCAGGGCCTGACCGTATTCTTCGTAAACGGCTGGCACGCCTTGCGTGCCCTGTACTAAGGTTGCCAGCAGCGCAACAGACGCGTCGTGCTGACCGAGTCTGCGCAAAATGACAGCCCGGGCATAGTTGCTTTTCGCATCTCTTGGATGCACTTCTAAGATGAGGTCCACTTGCTCGAGCGCTTGTTCAAACGCGCCTTGGTTTAGTAACCGTTGAACGTGTTCAAACGCGGCTTGATAGGCGCCTGTGTCACTGTCTGTCATGGGCAATCACTTGCAGTTGGGCTAAACCAGTATGAGTTTCTCATTTTTAAGTCCTCGACAACAAATGCATCACTCAAGCGTGACCGTTAACGACTGATAGGTTGCGACCGATAAGTCATCACGCAACCGCCAAGGTGAGGCAAACAGTTGAGTCATCCCAATCACAATCAGGTCTTCAACTGGGTCCAGCCAATACACTGTGCCGGCCGCGCCGCCCCAATCCAACTCCCCTTTTGAGGACAAGACGCCTCGCCGGACCGGATCGATATAGACGCCGATTCCCAATCCATGCCCGCCCCCAAGACCCAAATTTCGGTCATGATCCTGGCCGATATTGGCGTCCGTGATGGATTTTGGCAGGTGATCCTGGGTCATGTATTTCAACAGCTTTGGGCTCAGGAGCCACTCACCATCAATTTCACCGCCCCGGCGGAGCATCTCTAGAAACTTTAAATAATCGCCCGCCGTTGAGATCAAACCCGCGCCACCGGCATCGAACTTCGAGACCCGGTATCCCGGCTCAAACGGCAGTCCCGAAACCACGGCCATTGTATTGGCACCTTTATTCCAAAAATGGTTGGACGCAAGCCGGTGCAATTTGTCCTCGGGCACTTCAAAAAACGTGTCGGTCATTCCGAGTCGCGCAAAGATTCGCTCGGCCATAAAGGCCCCCAAGCGTTGCCCAGAGATCGCCTCAACAACGGCACCTAAAACATCGGTTGCAAACCCATATCGCCAGCCCGCACCCGGATCATGCTTGAGCGGCAGCTTTGCTAGTCGCTTGATATAGGTTGCCGTGTCGGGGCTGCCGGCTAAATCCAGTGCTTTAATTCGAGCGGTGTGCTCGGCATCCCCATAGCCATAACTCAATCCCGCCATGTGGGTAAACAAATGGTGCATCGTCATGGGCACTTTGACATCGCGCAACACGCCATCATCGTCGACTTGCAGACCCGCCAGCGCCGGCAAAAATTTCTCGACGGGGTCATCCAAGTGAAACGCGCCTTCTTCGTAGAGGATTAACGCGGCCACTGCGGTCACCGCTTTGGTCATCGAGTAAATGCGGAACAGGGTGTCGATCTGCATCGGCAAGGGGTTATCCATTCCCAAGGCGCCCTCAGCCCGAGCCTGTACCAGCTTGCCGTGTCGGGACACCAGCGTCACCATGCCCGCGACCCGGCCTTCGCCGACGTAGCGCTGCGACAACGCGTCCACCCGCTTTAAGCGCTCGGCCGAGATCCCAACCGCCTGCGCCGGCACAACCTCTTCAGCAAAGCTCGGCAGGCTCAAAAGGCCAATGAAGATTAACGCTAAGGGCGGTCGATTAATGCTGCTAGCAAACCTGAATATCATCCTGTGGGTCCTATGCTTTGAGCCTTGCCGCGCCATGCTAGACTCTTTCAAGATTAAAACTTTTAACGGGGTAAGCGATCTTTGCGCAACGCCATACTATCAGTAACGGCCTTCCTTCTGGCGACCTTAATGTCGGCGGCGGCAACAGCCGGCGGCACCTTTCGGACCTCCCATGCCATGGAATATGGGGGCGCTGAAAATTTAAACCCGTATGATCCGAATCGATTTACCCCAACCATTTACTTTCTGTACAGCCGACTTGTTCGGCCCGACACCGAAGACAAGCCGTCACCGGACCTCGCTGAATCCTGGTCCGGCAACGAGACCGCAACCATCTGGCGCTTCAATCTTCGAAAAAATGTCACCTTTCACGATGGCTCAACCTTTGATGCCGAAGACGTCGCCTATTCCATGGGCTTCATGCTCGACCCCGTGATTGATTCCCCCCTTATCTCCACCCTTGGCATCATCGATCACGTTGCAGTGATTGATCCGCACACCGTTGATCTGCATCTTAAAGCCGCACACGCCGATTTTCCCGTCCTGCTCATGGATTACCGAGCCCGCATTATTCCACAAGATGCCGGCCTCATGATTCGCGAGCGCGGCATTGGCACCGGCCCCTTTATGCTTTCAGAGTTGGATCCCGAAGGCGTCACCAAACTGGTGGCCAATCCCAATTATTTTCTAGGCCCACCGGGGCTCGACGGGATCGAAATCATTGCCGTCAGCGATGCCAACGCTCGGATGCAGGCCTTTCTTTCTGGCCAACTCGATATGATCGAGCGGGTCAGCCCAAGGCTCGAAGCCCTTTTTCGGGGTAATGCCCGCTTTAGCTTGCAGCGCTTTCCAACGGGCGACATGAACCCCATTGTGTTTCGAACCGACACCCCGCCGTTTGATGATGTCCGCGTTCGCAAAGCCCTGCGGATTGCCATTGATCGTCAAAGTCTCATCGACACCGCCGTCGGTCATGGCGGCGCAACGGTTGCCTGTGACCAACCCGTTTGGCCCGGGGATCGCTATCGATGGCCCGGTGAATGCAAGCAAGATCAGCCGCGCGCAAGACAACTGCTTGCCGAGGCAGGCTATAACGACGACAACCCCTTAACGTTTGATCTCTACACCACCACGCTCTTTGCCATGGGCGTGAATATTGTTGAGGTCTACCAAAAGCAACTGTCTGAAATCGGCGTCAAAGTGAATATCGTTTTAGCACCCGCCGATGGTTACTACGGTGATGTCTGGCTGACCAAGGCGGCCTGTATGGGCTATTGGGGCCATCGCCCCGCTGATCAGTTTTTAAACGAATTGTATCGGTCTGGCGGGGTTTGGAACGAGACCTACTGGAATCGTCCCGACTTTGATGCCCTGCTGGATGCGGCCAGAGCCGAGCTCGACTTTGAGCAGCGCAAAGCCCTGTACTGGCAAGCCCAGGAGCTCTTGTATGAAGAAGGCGGCAGTTTTATGCCCATGCACTACGTGAATTTTCGGGTCATGAGCGCCTCGGTTAAAAACCTCGACCCCATCATGGAGTTCGCAGTGCCTTGGTACAAAATTAGCAAAGACTAAGGCCGCATCACTTCAGCACCGCGTTCTTCCGGCTGATCATCGGTCATTTCGGCTGGAAAGCCGTCCGCTAAAATGGCCAAACCCGATGCATCTTCCAACCGCCTGATAATATTGGGCGACCATTCCCGAGGACCGTATTTCGTCTGACCGTCGCGAAAGATGTCCAGCAGCAAGGGCGAGAGCTCAAGTTCAATACCATTACGCTCGGCAATTTCCTGAAACAAACCCACGTCTTTGAGCACCAGGTCCATCGTAAAGTTAATGTCTCGGCTGCCGTTAAGGATAACCTGACTCTCGGTTTCATGAACGAAGGAGTTGCCTGAGGAGATTCTAATGGCTTCATAGGCTAGACCAAGATCTAAGCCCGCCGCTTTCGAAACGGTAAGCGCTTCGCACAACGACACGAGATTGGCCGTGGCAAGATAATTGGTCACCACCTTGATGGTTGAAGCCGAACCCAAGGCGCCGACATGAAGAATTTCCCGCCCCAAAATGGATAGGATCGGCAAGATCGCGTCGAACGTGTTGCGCTCACAACCCGCGAGAATGGCGATATTGCCCGTTGCGGCTCGATGGCACCCCCCGGAGACCGGGCAGTCCGCCGCTTGGGCCCCCAGCGCCTCAACCAAAACCGCCAGCCGGCGCACCTCAGCCTCATCGGTTGTACTCATCTCGATCCAGATCTTGCCGGCTGACAAGCCCTGAAGAATGCCGTTGTCTGCCTCCATCACCGTTGCACTGGCTTTGGGCGATGGCAAGCAGGTCATGACCACATCGACTTGCCGGGCCATTTCCGCGGGGCTGTCGGCCCAAGCCGCACCCTGCGCAAGAAAGGGCGCTGCCTGCGCGGGATCGATATCGTGTACCCACAGATCAACCTGATTGCGTTGTAGGGTTGCCGCAAGCTTTGCCCCCACGTTTCCCAGTCCTATAAAACCAACTTTAGTCATACCTCGCCTCACGATTGCCCTGTTAAAGATTGAACCTAATTCAACGCTGATCTTTCTGACCAGTATTGAAGCCCATCCGATCTGATCGGTGCTGATGCCCATCCGATCTGATCGGTGCTGATGCCCATCCGATCTGATCGGTGCTGATGCCCATCCAATCTGATCGGTGCTGATGCCCATCCGATCTGATCGGTGCTGATGCCCATCCAATCGTATTCTCCCGAACTTTGGGACGACTCACAATCCAATCCTTCGAAATGAGCGGCCTTTAAAACGCGGCTCTGACCCTGTGCGCCGCCGGCAGGCTCGCCCGGGACGACCCAACAACCCCTGTCGTCTCAAACGGCCGCGGCAGGTGCAACCGTCTTGGCTTTTGGCCGGGCTTGTCGATGGCATTGGACCGATGCCTGACCCACAACATTTAGCCCCACGCAGAAGGCTCGTTAGGCTATTATCTTGGGTTACGCGCACTGATGACGTTCAGCGGCGCCACGAAAAACAGACCCAAGGAGCCCCATGAAAACCGTCAGTTTCTCCGCAATGATCGATGGGACCCAAGCCGACTACCAGTTACTGCAAGCCCTCGAAGCCGAACATGTGGCGGGCTTGTCCGAACGGATCCTCACAGCGCTAGAAGGCCTTGCCCACTCGTTAGACGGCTACAAAATTGATCGCCTCAGCCATTGCCTCCAAACCGCAAGCCGAGCCGAAGATGACGGCATGGACCTTGAGTGGATCGTTGCCGCACTGATTCACGATTTGGGTGATGACCTCGCGCCCATGAATCATTCGCAATATGCCGCAGCGGTAATCAGACCCTACGTTCGGGCAGAAATTACTTGGGTGGTCGAGATGCACGGCCTGTTTCAGCGGGTGTATTTCGCGCATCATCTTGGCGAAGATCCCAACGAGCGCGAGGCCTACCAAAACCATCCTTTTTATGCTGCCTGCGTGCGGTTTTGCAAAGACTGGGACCAAGCCTCTTTTAATCCAGATTATCCCACACGACCCCTCGCGTACTTTGCGCCGATGGTTCGAGAAATTTTCTCAAGGCAGCCCTTTGATCCCAAGATCGTGCACGCGGGCTAACCCGTTTTGTGTAGACGATCTCACCGAGACATCGCATGTTCTTGGGTCGCATCGATGGCCTAGCCGCAGCAAAGCGTTAACTGCCGAAGCGCTGCGTTTACCGACCGTCATTCACACACGTTGGTCCGCACGGCGCTTTATCCGCACCGTTCTTTAAAACCCAACCCGATGATTCCGTTGGCCTCATAGCGGCCTTGTATTAAGGCTTAGCTGAATCGCTTGACCGAGCGTCGTGTTGCCTTTAACTGAAGACTATCAAATGATGACTTTTAATTGATGCTTTTAACTGATCTAAATTTTCCTGAAGATCGTCGGCTTCGGCTATGTAATGTGCACGACGTCGTTCTCATCCTTGCGTTTGCGCGGATCGGCGATTGGCACCGCCTTCATCAAAGCTTGTGTATAGGCATGCTGTGGATTTTTAAAGACCTCGGCGCACAACCCGGCTTCACGCACTTCGCCGCCCTCTAACACCAGCACCGAATCGCACAAGGTTTCAACCACCGCCAAATCGTGCGAAACGAACAACAGGGACACCCCGCTGTCGGCTCTTAAATCCAATAACAGTTTTAAGATGGCCGCCTGCACCGAGACATCCAGCGCCGAGGTAATTTCATCACACAAGATCAACTCTGGTTTGGCCGCCAAGGCCCGGGCGATGGCCACCCGTTGTTTTTCGCCCCCCGAGAGTTGTCCCGGAAATCGGCCTTTATAGCTTTCCGGTAAATTCACCCGGTGCAATAACGCATCAACCTCGTCGTTCATCACTGTTGGCGCCAGCTCGAAATACAATTCAAGGGGTCGGCGCAGAATCTCGCCGATGGTTTTTCTGGGATTGAGCGAAGCATCCGGGTTCTGAAACACCAGCTGCACTTTGCGCAAGCACCCGCGCGCACGAGATTCAACCGGCCCGGCAAGGTCATCGGTTCCGGAAAGCGTGATCCGCCCGGAAAGCGACCGCTGTAATCCTGCGATGGTCTTCAAGATCGTGCTCTTACCACTGCCAGATTCGCCCACCAAGCCCAGTATCTCGCCCTGTCGAATCCCAAAGGTGACCCCTTGAACCGTGGCCAGTGGTTTATGACCCAAGAGTGCTCGAACGAGTGAGGGCCGCTGATAACTCACGCTCAGGTCTTCAACCGCTAGCAGCAGGTTTTCCCCCAGCGCGGGCGCCAGCAGCTTTTGCGCGGGCCGAATCAACTCGCCCGCAACCGCTGCCTCGACTTCATGACATTTAACCCAACGATCCATCACCACTCGAGGCGCTGGCGACGTTGCTTGGCACTGATCCGTCGCGAGCAGGCACCGGTTGGCATAGCCGCATCCAACCGATGATCCCCGATGCACCGGCTGCAACATCTCCCCAGCAATCGGACGCGGCAAGGTTTGCTGATGCAAGCGCGGAATACTCGCCAAAAGCCCCTGGGTATACGGGTGAACCGGCGCGGCCAAAAGGGTTGCACGAGACCCCATTTCAACAATCTCGCCGGCGTACATAATCGCAATTTGGTTACAAACCTTTTGAATAACTTGAATATCATGACTGACGTACACCATTGCGGTGCCCAGGTCGCGGCAAATCTCTTGCAACAACGCCAACACCTCAACTTGGGTGGTGACATCCAGGCCCGTTGTGGGTTCATCCAATAACAACAGATTGGGTTCGCCGGCCAACGCCATGGCAATAGCCACCCGTTGCTGTTGACCGCCAGAGAGTTCATGCGGGTAGCGCTTGAGCATCTGTTCAGGCGCTGGCAGTTTCACCCGCTCGAACAATTCGATGCAGCGCGGGTGCCACGCTGAGGGCGCAAGATCAGAATGCAGTCGAAGCACTTCTATCATCTGGGCTTTGATTCGGAGTGTCGGCGTTAAGGCCTGTCCCGCATTTTGCGGAATGAGCGCCATGCCGCCCCCGCGCAGGGCTTGCAACTGATGCGATGAAATCAAACCCGGGTCTTCGCCGTCATAAGATAACGACCCACTTAGCCGGCCCAAACCCGGTTTGTAATACCCCATCATGGCCAGCAGCAAGGAGCTTTTACCGCAGCCACTTTCGCCCACCAACCCCAAGGTCTCGCCCGCGGCAAGCGACATATTGACCTCCCGCACAATGAATACCGGCTGATCATCAGGGCCCCTAAAGCCGATCGACAGGTTTTCAATGGTGAGCAGTGGCGCGGTCATACGAGCGCCCTCGTGGTCTTATCAACGCCCAGCGATTTAGCCAGCGCATCTGCCGTGAGGTTAATGCCGATAATCAGTGAACTCAGTGCAATCATCGGCATCAAAACAGGCCAAGGCGCAAGGGCCAAATAGATTCTGGAATTCGCGATCATGAGACCCCAATCAGGGGTTGGCGGCGTGACCCCGAAGCCCAAAAAGGACAAAGCGCTGAACGCCAGCAGCATCCAGGACCAACGCATGGCGCTTTCAACCATCAAAACATCCCGCACGTTGGGCAGAATCTCGTTCGCCATAATACTGAGCGTGCTTTCACCCCGCGCCTTCGCGGCCAAAACATAGTCTTTCACCACAACCTCAAGCGTTGCCGCCCGAGCCATTCGCACCACACCGATGCCATAGAAAAACCCAAGGGTTAAGATCATCACCATCGGTGCATTGCCAAAACTTGCGATCACCAGCAATAAAAAAATCATCCAAGGGATCGCCAGAAAAATATCCACCGAGCGCATAATCAAATCATCAACTCGGCCGCCCAGATAGCCCGCGAGCACGCCGAAAAAGCTCCCCCAGATGACCGCCAGCCCGGTTCCGAAAAGGGTCACCAGCAACGCCTCACGACCGCCCAGCATGGTCCGAGTCAGCACATCCCGGCCTAAGATATCAAGCCCCGCCCAGTGCGCAAGCGATGGGCCGGCATGATCAATCACTGCGCTTTGGGCATCAAAATCAAAGGGCACGAGCCAAGGCGCAACCAGCGCCAACACCAAGTGAAAGGTCACCAACACAACGCCAATCTTGCCGGATCGCGTGGCCATCACCCCCTTTAAGATGTCTACCATTGCGCCCATCAACCCACCCCTCGGCTTCTAAGCTTCGGATTCAGCAAGAGCGCCAACAAGTCTGCAATCAGATTTAAGCCGACATACAGACTCGCCATCAGCAGCGCAATGGCTTGGACCAAGGGGAAGTCTCGGTCGGAAATCGCGTTCACCGATAATCGACCGATGCCAGGATAATTAAAGACCACCTCGACCACCAACACCCCACCCATCAGCCAGGCAATATTGAGCGCAATCAGGTTAATCGTGGGCAGCAAAGCGTTTGGCAGAGCGTGCATCAGCACCTGACGCAATCGCGAAACCCCTTTGAGTTGACTCATCATGACGAAATCCGAGGCCAGCACATCAATCATACTGGTGCGCACCATCCGCATAATGTGCGCCACCATTACCAAGGTCAGGGTCATCACGGGCAGCACTATCTTTGATAACACGTCTAACAAGGGCGCATCGGCCCGCATGATCACAATACCCGGCAGCCAACCGAGCCAAACACTAAAAAATGAGATGAGCAGCGTGCCCGTAATGAACTCGGGAACGGTCATGCAGAAAATCGCGATAAAAGAGATCCACAGATCGGGCCGTCGATCACGGTAAAGCGCGGCGAGCGCGCCCAAAAGAATGGCCAGCGGAATCCCCACCAGCGCGGCGGTCATCCCTAAGATCACGGTGTTTCGAAACCGGGGTCCGATGATGTCTTCGAGGGGTTTACTGCGCTTAATACTTTTGCCCAGGTCCCCGGCCGAAAGCCCAAGGGCCCAATCGGCATAGCGCACGTAGGCCGGCGCGTTTAAATTGTGCTCAGTGCGACAATTCTCTAACCGTTTGCCCTGCGCCATCTGTCCCAAAAAGGCTTGGCAGGCGTCCCCCGGTAACAGTTCAATGGCGCTGAACACCACCATGGAGACCACCCAAAGGGTCACGACCGCAAAAATTAGGCGTCGAGCAATGAGTCTCAGCACCAGCACGCCTTTGGTTTAGGGCTCATCTGGATCACGACTGGGCTTCCAGCGCTTGGGTTAAGGCGGCAATATCATCGGGTCCAATGCCACAGCAGCCGCCGACAATCGTGGCGCCGCGGGCGACATAGCGCAGACACAGGTCAACGAAATAGTCTTTGGTGATGTCTTCGCGTTGTTCGTTCATGATGTCATTATCCAGCGTCCAACCAATCGGAACTTCTTTCACCCGGTTGGCATACCCCCCCAAGGGTTTATCGGTTAATCCCTTCAGTTCGGTGATGCTCGCCTCAATGGCCTCGGGGCTGGTGCAATTCAAGAGAAAACCATCCACATCCAGCGCCTGCAACTGATTAAAGGCTTGGGCAATGGTTTCGCCGCTGCGCAACCCGGTCCCGGGCGCTTCTTTTAGGGTCCACGACACATAAACCGGCTTACCGCCCCCAAACGCTTTGGCCTGGCTGGCAGCCGTGTGCGCTTCAATCGCAGACGACATGGTTTCACAGATAAAAAGGTCAACGTTCGGGCGCAAGGCCGCAACCAGATTTCGGTAGATCGGCAAGGATACATCGACCGCTGGCACAAGGTCCGGCCGGTAGCTTTCCGACAAGGGCGGCAGCGACCCTGCGACCTGCACCGATTGACCGCTGTCATCGGCAGCCCGTCGGGCCAGTTCCCCGCCCAGGGTGGTGAGCGCGACGTAATCATCGGCCCGGCCCGCTTTGCCCAGATAGCTTGGAATGGTCGAGTAGGTGTTGGTGATAATCATGCGCGCGCCAGCGCGGATGAAGTCTTGATGGACATCCAGGACGATATCGGGCCGGTCTAACAAAACACTGGCCGACCAGAGCCCCTGTTTCGCGGCGTCATAGCGTTTGGCGATTTCAACCCCCATGCCACCATCTAAAACAATCACTGACATGGCGGCATCCTGTGCGACTGGCTGGCCAACCTCATCACCTCAACTGCCCGACCAAGCGCACAACCCAAGGGTCGTATTGGCGTCCACCGCGGCAGCCTCTGTCGCAACCATATTGCTTATATTATCTTTACAAATCAATATCTTATCGCCATATCCTGCGATATCTAATAGAATTTGATCG
>CAJJAX010000032.1 GCA_905182155.1 uncultured Pseudomonadales bacterium | reverse complement strand
GCTTTAACGAAAAGGCGGCGGCCGCGAAGTTGGTACAGTCGTCCAAGAAGGAAAGTAGTGGCGAATCAGGTTATGAGCAGATCGCACATGGGGACAACATGACCTGTTATAGCTGTCATTTGTCTTGGTCAACCTCGTGTGGCGGCTGTCACTTGCCCATAGAAGCGAACTGGAAAACTGAGAGCCACAAGTATGATGTGGGCGAGACTCGAAATTTTGCCACATACAATCCACAGGTTGCCCGTGATCAAATCTTTCAGTTGGGCCGGCATCAAACAACGAAAGGGAATGTGATTGCGCCGATTCGGTCGACGTCGGCGCTGCTTCTCAGTTCTACCAATATCAATCGAGAAAGAATTTACGTTCAGCAACCACCGGTATCCGCCGCGGGTTTCTCATCGCAGGCATTTGCGCCTCATTTTCCCCATACCGTTCGAAAAGAAGAGACGCGGGTTTGCTCGGATTGCCATTTGTCGGCAAATGGCGACAACAACGCAATCATGGCTCAGACCCTGCTTCTAGGAACCAACTTCATCAATTTTGTTGGGCTGCACAGCTATGCCGGAACAGAGAACGGTCTTTGGGCCGTGAGAGTGACCGAATACGAGGAGCCGCAGGCTGTTTTTGGGTCTTACCTCCATCGCTACGCTTATCCAGATTATTATGAAAGTCACGTTTCTGATAATGACAGAGAGTTGAAGAGCTGGGTTCGCGGCACGGCATTCGATCGAGACAATGGCTATTCGGGCGAGACCGGCGCGCTGGAGGAGATCAGCAACGTTTTTCAGGGCGCTGATGGGGCGGTCCAATGCCTTCAGCATCGAGGAGAGTACTTGTATGTTGCAGAGGGGCGTGGCGGCTTTAGAGTTTACGATATCGCTAACATCGCGAATAAATCGATTTCGGAACGGATTGTTCGGGCGCCTTTTTCACCGCTAGGCCATAACGCGCATGTTGGATCGAAGCAGGCAACCTGCTTCGCAATTGGGACGACACAACCAGTGCATCCCCCTAAGAACACCAAGTTTATGCAAGAGGTGAATCAAGAGCAGAGCATGCATCCGTTGTTTAGCTATGCTTTTGTTACGGATGCTGAAGAGGGGTTGATTGTCGTCAATATCAACACGTTTGGTGATGGCGATCCGCTCAATAACTTCTTGGAGCGCGCTCTAACTTGGAACGAAAACGGGTTGTTGGATGGCGCTCGGTTTATTTCACTTTACGGCAGCTTTGCCTACATTGTTGCGGATCAAGGGTTGATAACCCTGAACATTGATAACCCGCTCAAGCCGGTTGTGACGTCGGTCATTCGGCTAGCCGGTATGAGATCGTTTGCAACGCAGTTTCGTTATTTGTTTTACACCTCTGAAACAGGCCTTGGCGTGGTCGACATTACTGATCCCAGCCAGCCTGTTCTGGTGAAGGATAGTGCGGTTGCACTGGCTGATGCTCGCAAGCTTTATCTTGCGAGAACCTATGCGTATGTTGCCGCGGGTGAAGATGGGCTTGCGATCATCAACATTGAAAAACCAGAGGCACCTGTTTTGGATCAGATGTTCGATGGCGAGGGTCAGCTAAAAGACACATCCGATATTGTTATAGGAACGACTAACGCGTCGTTGTTTGGATATGTGGCCGATGGTGACTTTGGGTTTAAGTTACTTCAGTTGACCAGCCCCTCCTCACAACCGAATTTCTATGGCTACTCACCCCAGCCAAAGCCAGAAGTCATCGGCTGGATGCCGAGTAAGTCTCGGGTACTTTCGATTTCCAAAGGCCTCGATCGTGACCGGGCCGTTGATGAATCCGGTAATCAAATTGCCGTCTTCGGAAGATTGGGGTCTAGACCGTTCAATCGCGAAGAAATGGAAGGCCTTTTTAAAAGGCTGGATGGGCAGATGTACTTTGTTAATGATAGTGATTCCACTGTCGTAGATGCGCCTTAGGCCGGCCGGAGCGAACTAAATGATCGAAAAATACGATGTTGTAATTGTTGGATCTGGTCCCGCGGGAATTAGTGCCGCCTGCCATGACAACAATTTAACAGACTATCTTTGAGAAAACGGATCATCTATGAATCCATCCAAAAATACCAAAAAGGCAAACATGTCATGGCAGAGCCTGGCATTTTACCCTTACGAAGCGACATAGCCTTCGCCGCTGGCAAGCGTGAGATGGTATTGGATGCTTGGGGAGAGGCTGTCGAGAAAATGAGCGCCCAGGTCCGCTTTGGCTTTGATGTTACAGAAATTACAGGGCAAAAAGACGATTTTCTCGTGACCGCTGCAATGGCGACACAGTAAGGTGTCGAAATATCGTGCTTGCTTTAGGCAACCAAGGCAATCCTAATCTGATTGGATTCCCTGATGATGGATCGGTCATCGTTGAATATGGGCTTGACGATCCGCTCGAGATTTTAGATGAAAAGGTTGTGGTTCTCGGCGGTGGTGACGCCGCTATTGAGAACGCCATGGGGTTGGGTCAAGACCCTGACCAAGGAAATGAGGTGACCATTGTGCAGCGCCGCGCAGAATTTGCGAGGGCTAAAAAAGCCAATGTTGATGGGCTGATGGCGGCCGCCTCAAATGAATTGCTCTGTATTATGACGGAAGCGGCGCCTCAGGAAATAAAAGGTGGCATCGTTCGGATAGAAGGCCGGGATGGTGAACTCAATGTCCCTGCGGATCGACTCATCGCAAGACTGGGTTCTGCACCCCCAAGAAAAGCTTCTGGAGTCCTTTGGCATCGAATTTACGGGCCAGGAGAAAGAAGCCCTCCCAAAAATTTCAGCGCGATTTGAGTCAAGCATTGCTGGAATGTATGTTGTGGGTGCAATTGCGGGCTACCCCCTGATTAAAAAATTGTATCAATCAAGGATTTGATGCGATCGAGTATATTAACGGCAACCTTGATTTGGCTTCTGTAGACGAGCCTTTGTTGGCAGCCAAGTTTGAGTTCCTTCCGGTGCAACACACTGTTGAGGAGTGGCTTGCCCTTATTCCGAAGGCCATCGACTTGCTCTCGCCATTGTCGCCATTGCAGTTGCGAGACTTTCTTCTTGAAACGAGTATGCGGCATGCCAAAGCGGGTGAGGTTATCTTTGAGAAGGGCGCAGCAGGGTCTTCAGTCTTCGCTGTTTTTGCCGGTGGCATTAAAATATTAATTGAGACGGGTGAAGACCTTTTAGAGATTCCTATGGGTGCCGGTCAAATGTTTGGAGAAGTCGGCCTTATTTCGGGTCGGCCAAGAGGCAGCACCGTCGTCTCCAGTGAATCTACGATCCTTTTAGAAATACCGCGAACAGCCTTGTTGAAATTGATGTTAAGTCAGGAGCGCATAAAAAATTATGTCGATGACCTGGTCGCAACGAGAATGTTCTCTCAAGTCTTTGGTCCTTCGCTTTCCGACGAAAGTAAAAAAATGATACTTGCTGCGAGCGAATTAATTACCGTGCCGCCTAACCAATACCTCATTACAGAAGGTGATACAAAGAGTGATGCTTATTTGATTCGATCGGGTTCCATGGTGGTTGAAAGAGAGCTCATGGGGTCAACTGTTTTTGTTACTTACCTACAGGCCGGGGCTGTCGTGGGCGAGATGGCCGCCTTGATGGACGGGTCAAGAAATGCCTCGGTCAAGGCGACCGTAAAGTCAGAAGTGCTAAAAATCCCCAAAGAAGCGCTGATAGCAGCCTTAGCCAGTAGCGATGATGTGCGCGCGTTAGTCGAAAGTAGGATGGAAAGCCGAATTCAGGTCAACGACTTTATCACATCAAATAAAACGCAATTTTCATCAGCGGTTGAAATGAATTCGGCGATTGCAGGGTTTGTTTTCGAAAACGGATTGGGAGAAGCGACCGACGTTTTAGTTATTAACGAAAACTTATGTATAGGCTGTGATTATTGCGAGATTGCGTGTGCAGAATCCCATAATGGGATAACGCTGCTGAATCGAGAGGCGGGTACAACTTTTGAAAAGCTCCACATACCAACATCATGTCGTCATTGCGAGCAGCCGCAATGTATGACCGAGTGTCCTCCAAATGCGATCACGCGTTCGGTCGATGGTGAGGTGTTTATTGCAGATACGTGTATCGGTTGCGGAAATTGCGAGCGAAACTGCCCCTACGATGTCATTAAGATGGAAAGAGCCCCAGAACCGCGGTCAAACTTTCTAAGTTCGGTGCTTTTTGGCTTGGGCCCAGGTATCGGTCACCGTGATAGGCGAGCGGTGAAAGTTGAGACGTCGAGTCCAAAGTTGGCGCGAAAATGTGACATGTGTAAAGGCATTGATGGCGGGCCTGCGTGTGTCAGAGCCTGTCCCACTGGTGCTGCCGCCAGGGTTTCCGTAAATGAGTTCATAAACTTTAACGAGCTGTAATGCCCAACGATAGAAGACGACGATAAGCTATGCCAAATGTAATTTCTCAGAGATTCGAATCGTTCCTAAGCTTTAATCGCTACCGATACCTTTGGGTCGCTTTGGCTTTGATGGTTGTGGCGATTGGCTGTTACGTTTTTGCCCCGGTTAAAACAGAGCATAATGGGGGAACCTGGTTCGGTTATACCCTTGGGGTTATCAGTGTAGGCCTGATGGTTTGGTTGGCGGCCCTAGGTTTGCGTAAAAGATTGATCCGGCCCGGTAAATGGAGCCAAAAAGGAAGGACGTCAGCCCATGTCTACCTGGGCATTGCGCTGGCTTTGATCGCAACGCTGCATACGGGGTTTCAGTTTGGGTGGAATGTCCACACGGCTGCTTTTGGCGGGATGATGATTGTGATCGTTTCTGGATTTATTGGTGTGGCGATTTACGCAACAGTACCCTCAAAGCTGTCAGAAAATTCAGGAAGTCAGACGTTTGTCGAGCTAAAGAGCCAATTGGATCAGGTGAATCTCCAGTTGGATAAAGTGTTATTCGAATTAGATGGACCACCACTTAAGCTTGGCGAGCGAGTTTTAAAGACAGATGGCGTTCTTGTTAGTCAGCTCAGAGCCCTATTTTCTCAAGTGGCGTTGCCTGTTTTCGAACAATTCCGGGACAGTATCCAGCAGGCGCGCGATGCTGGTGCGATTGAAAGAGATTTGAGTTTAACCGTTTTGCGATTAACCCAATCAAAAGCGGCGTTGGTGAAGAGAATAAGGCTGCATCAAAGATATAAGGCCCTCATCAGTATATGGCTTGCAGTGCACGTGCCATTTACGTTCTTTTCAATGCTTCTGGTCGGGATCCATATCTTCGCCGTTTTCTACTACTGGTGATCTCGACTATGCAAATAAAACTGACAACAATTATTTATCGCCAGAGCGGTCGTCAAACTCGCAAGGTCGAAACGTTTGAGGGACCAAAGTTGTCTTTTGGGCGTAGTGCAAGCAACGACGTTGTCCTGTCGGATCGCTCGCTGCCGGTAAAGTGCTTTGACTTAGACATTGTGGACGGTGTCGTGGGCCTTAGAGCAACCGATAATGACACTAAAGCGTCGATTGACGGTGTTGATCTGAAGCGTCCTGAGTTTTTATCGGGTGAATCGCAAGCCGAATTCAAGGTTGGACAATATTCGATCTCACTTGGCCTTTCTTCTGATCAGGATATGGTCTTGGTTAACATCGATCCAGGCGGGAGTGTGGGCTACACGCCACGCTATGGTCCTGGTTTCAGAGTCCGGTCGAAGTTTGCGAGCCTTTTAAACGCTCGTTTTCTGTCTTGGGCAGGCGTTTTTGCTTTGTTCGCACTATTTGCGTGGTACCCTTTTTCATCTGAGGTCGCGTCAACCACCACCTTATCAAGTGATGTTTCAGATCAGGCGCCTGAGGTGCTCTGGGCCTCTGGCAAAATATCGTCGGCGCACCATAATTTTGCAGAATCATGCGATCAGTGTCATGTTGAGCCATTCGAGTCTGTCACCAGTGAAACCTGCTCAAATTGTCACGAGGCATTACCACAGCATGCCTCAGCGCTGTTGCTTTCCCTTTCAAGGCCAATCCCTGAGGGGCTAGATTCGCTGGAAGGGTTGGCGAAGGCCGAGTTTGGGATTGAAGAAGGCGGTTGTGCCAGTTGTCACAAGGATCACAATGGCGATGAGGGTGTGTTATCGATGCCAGACGGGCTGTGCCAGACCTGTCACGAAGGGTTGGATAAGCGATTGGCCGGACATATGGGCGCGGTCGGCTTCGATGATGTCGGCGCCTTTTCGGCGCACGGTGACTTTAAATACCTATCGGTTGATAGAACCGGCGGCGAAATCACCCTGGTGCGTTCTGCGCTGAGCCCGTCTAAAAGGGATCAAAGCGGCATCAGTTTTTCTCATGAACAACACCTCGCCGAATCAGGACTTGTATGGGAGATGGCTGAAGAGCAGACGCTTACTTGTGCCAGTTGTCATGCGTTAGATGTCTCAATGAAAAATTTCAAACCTGTCGAAATGGAAACGGGTTGTGGTGGCTGTCATGATCTTGCTTGGGGCGAGGATGACCTTGGTCAGGTTTTCCGACTGGAACATAACTCTTTGGCTGAAGCTCGATATGTTTTGGCGCGAGAGCTTTCGTTAGCGTCACTGAACGACCCAGGGTCGGTTAGGCCTAACCGCGCTGACGGAAACAGGGGTGTTGAAAATCTCGATGCAAAAGTAACAGAAATCCTGCAATCAAAAACTGGCTTGTGTCTGGAGTGTCATGAATCTGCTCTAAATGATGATGGTACGAGGCTCGACGTTGTAACGATCTCGGATTTTGCGGTTCATGCAACCTTCGATCACAGCGTCCATAAGCTAGAACCGCTGCAGTGTAATAGTTGTCATGATGCTAAAGGGTCTACCGAGGCAGAGGACGTCTTGATGCCCAAGATTGAGGTGTGTTCGACTTGTCATGCTGACCCGGGCGTCAGTCACCGGATTGAATCTGATTGCCTGATGTGTCACGAGTATCATGCAACCCCGCCAGTTTTTCCGAAACTGAGTTCGGGGCTTGATGCGTTCGCTGCGCGACTCGTTCTCGAGCCTAACCGAGGAGGAAACGAAAAATGAAACGATTTCTGTTAGGTCTGCTTTGTATCGTTAGCTTTTCAATGTCTGCAAATTTGCAAGCGGATCAAAAAATCAGTCAGCAGGATCAGCATCTAGGCGTAAACAGTTGTGGCGGATCAATGTGTCATGGTCGGCAGCATTCGACAGGCGATGTGGTTTATCAGAACGAAATTGCGATATGGCAGTCGTCTCATAGTTATCTGGGTGCGCATCATAGGGCTTACCAAGTTTTAAATGGGGCGTTAGGAAAAGCGATTACGCGCAATATGGGTTGGGAAGATGCCTCGAAACGCGGGGAATGCCTGGGGTGTCATACGGACTTAGTCCCAGAAAGTGAGCAAGGGTTGTACTACCAAATAACGGATGGCGTTAGCTGCGAAAGTTGCCATGGGGGTTCAGAGCGTTGGCTGAAGTTGCATTATGACGCGTCTTGGGACGCCAGCCGCCACGCCGATGTGGGCTATGTGGATCTTTCCAATCAGAATTTAAAGGCGCAAGTCTGCTTGGATTGTCATCTGGGTTCGAATAAAGGGAACCAGTTTGTAACGCATGAAATGATGAGCGCTGGGCACCCAAGGCTTGCGTTCGAGTTATCTATTTTTGAGGATCTCCAAGCCCATTATGAGATTGCTCAACCCAAGCAAGGGCAAGAACTCGATGTTATGACAGCCCAAGTTTGGGCATTGGGTCAAATTACGGCGGCCGAACGATACCTGAGTTTGGTGTTGCATCGCGAGGTGGATGCCACCTTGGTGCCGGAGCTTTCCTTGTTTGACTGCCGCGCGTGCCACCAGGATTTTGCCGATGCGGGCGCGGTATTTGATTCTGTTCAGGGCCGCGACGACGGCAGAAAAATCGGTCAGTTAGTGCTTTCTGACTACAATATAAGGTTTGCATCGCTGATCGAGTTGAGCCTGGTTTTGGATAGCAGCGCCCAAATAGCCGACTTGCTTGTTCAAATGAATAGAGCGGTTGCCTTGAGTCGAGAACCTTTTCGAGAGGCGGTAGGAAAGCTGCGAGCGGGCTTGATGCAATTAAAAGCCCGGGTGGGTGAGGCGTCTATGGAAGCTGAAACCATTAGGCGAATGCGCGCTAGGATTTTTACTTCAGATAGTCTCGTTCGGGATTATGCCGGTGCTGAGCAAGTTTACTTCGCGCTGTTGGCGCTGGGTGTTGACTCTGATCAGGTTAACCTATTTCTAAGCGATCAAATTGCCGAGCCTTCAAAATTCTCTCATCGCGCGTTCAGAGAGGCTCTGATTGAGCTTGAGGCGGAGCAGAGTAGTCAATCCATTAGCGCATTGTAGGAGGCGTCTTTTGTCAAAGGTCGTACAGGCGGGTTTCCTAAGGTTCCTAAAGGCTCGTTGGTTTCGAATCGTTGCTAGTTTTAGGAGGCATGCCAAATGGTAATCCCGGGGAAAAGTGAAGCCTCGAGTTCGGTCTCCGAGTTTGTTAACCCGCTCAGTGAACCGTGTGTCATGGTCATCTTTGGCGCATCAGGGGATCTGACAAAGCGTCTTTTAGTGCCATCCCTTTATAATCTGGCGTGTGATGATCTGCTTTCGCCAAATTTTGCGGTCCTTGGGACAGGTCGGAGCAAGCTTAGCAACGAAGCATTTCGGTCATCGATGGCGAGTGAAACGACTGGCTTACGCGCATTTCATACACGTCACGAGTTTGATGAGGTGGTGAGCGATGACTTGCTTTCGCGCTTCTTTTTTGAAAGCGCGAATATAGATATTGAGAGTTTTAAGGGTCTAAAGAAAACGGTTCAGGCGCTCGACAAAAAATATCAGGCTGGCGGCAATATCTTGTTCTACTTTGCCATGGCGCCCCGGTTTTTTGGCGCCTTATGTGAGAACCTGTATAAAGCAGGGTTTCAAGAAGGCAGTGGCTGGAAGCGTATTATCGTTGAGAAACCCTTTGGAACGAATTTACAGTCGGCATTAGCGCTTAACCAAGAAATATTACAGTATTGGAAAGAAGAACAAATTTATCGCGTTGACCATTACTTGGGAAAAGAAACGGTCCAAAACTTACTGGCCTTTCGATTTTCAAATGGCATGTTTGAACCTTTGTGGAATAAGTACCATATAGACAACATACAGTTTAATGTTTGTGAAGCCGTGGACGTTCAAGGTCGAGGAGGGTACTACGATCAGTCTGGTGTGCTGAGGGACATGATGCAAAATCATATGTTCCAGATGTTGTCGTACATCTGTATGGAGCCGCCCGGATCCTTTGAGGCTGACTCTATTCGCAATGAGAAAGCCAAGCTGTTGGAATCAGTCCGTATTTATACGGACGATGAGGTTCCAGAAAATGTCGTTAGAGGCCAATACGGCCCGGTTTATGATGCGCACGGGGACGTCGTTCAGCCGGGTTATCGCGATGAACAAGATGTGAACCCCGAATCGAAAACAGAGACCTTCGCGGCTGCAAAATTTCAGATCGATAATCTTCGCTGGCAAGGCGTGCCAATCTATCTGCGCTCAGGTAAAGCGCTTTGGAAGCGAGGCACTGAAATTGTCATCGAATTCAAAAAGCCACCTGAGAGCATGTTCAAAGGTACCGAAGTGACTCAGTTGACGTCGAATCGACTAGTGTTCCATATCCAACCCTATCAAGGCATAGAACTACTATTTCAGGCAAAGACGCCTGGCCCCACCGTGCAACTGCAAAGCGTCGATATGGCATTTGATTATGGTGACGTCTTCAACGCATCGCGTTATACCGGTTATGAAGTGATGATCTATGCTTGCTCGCGTGGCGATGCCACGCTGTTCTCGCGCGGTGACTTGGTAGAAGCTGCTTGGCGCATTGCGCAACCCTTGTTGGACTACTGGGCTAAGACACCAGCTGAAGATTTTCCTAACTACGCGCGTAATTCCTGGGGCCCTAAGTCCGCCTACGAATTATTGGAAAAAGATGGTCGAAGCTGGTTCGAGGTTGTTACGCCAGATGTGCTTGAAGAGTTACCGATGTTCAAGGACGCTGACAGATTACTTCTCAGCGCCGTCATTCTTGCCATGCAATCGGTTAGTAAAGACGCCGGTGACGTGATAATCCAAAAGGGTGACACAACCGGGGAAATGTATTTTATCTGTCGCGGTGAAGTTGATGTGCTCGACCTCAAAGGGGAGATCGTCAACCAGCTTCAGGATGGCCAATTCTTCGGAGAAGTTGCTTTGTTGCTGACGACGGCGCGAACGGCCGACGTCAGGGCTAAAACGCTATGTGATCTTTTCGTTTTGAGTCAAAACGACTTCAAACGTATCCTAAGAGACCACCCGCAGTTTGCTAAGAAGATCTTACAGGTCGCTAAGGATCGGTACGATCTAGCGCTTTCGGTCAATGAGTTTATGACGCTAGGAAGTGGCGCTTAGACGTAATCCTTTTTTTGTCTACCGAGGCTATCTGTTTGTCAGTCTTCAAAAGGCGGCAGGGAATCCCTGAGGTTGTCAGAAAGCTTTAGTTGTCTGATTTGGTTAACCTTTAGCCTGGTGTTTTGAGAAACAAAAAGACCGCCATGTTTTCGGCGTTTAGGCAAGGCGTTCTAAATTTCGTCAAGGCTGGTAAGCCACAGCGTTTGGATTAAATCACAGCACTTGAGCCCAATCCCTAGCCTATTTGCCTTCTACGAATTCGCCTCCCCACATTTCACCCTTAATCTAAACGACCGGATAGCGTGCAAGTCAGCTCTGGGCAAAGACTGAACGAACCTACCGAGGGGTAGCTGCCCTCGAGCTTTTTTAAAGAAAGCAAAGTTTAGGGGCAAAGGGATGTTTAAAAAATTATTACTTTCATTCGTTTTGATTGTTGGCGCTCTGCTTTCAATAGCCTTGATCAGAACTCTCATGCATTCTGCCCCAGAGCCAACAGTCAATGTGGGTTTAACCGCTGACATTGATGGCGAAGCTGCAACCAATAATCTGGCTGCATCTATTAGGTTTAAGACTATTTCTCATCAAGATAAAGAGAAATTTTCACCCCAAGAATTTGAAGGTTTTATTAAATGGGCTGCCGATACTTATCCTGAATTTCATTCAGCAATGCAGCTCGAGATGCTTGAGTACACTTTGCTTTTTAAATGGGAGGGCAGCGACAGCAGCCTCGCACCGATCCTATTAACTGCGCATTACGATGTAGTCCCTGTTATTCCCGGCACCGAGAGCATTTGGGAAGAGGAACCTTTTGCTGGAGTGATTTCAAACAATAGAATATGGGGCAGAGGGGCGTTGGATGACAAAAGTGGCGTCGTTGGAATGATGGAGGCAGCAACTTATCTAATTAAAAACAACTTTCAGCCTACCAGGACTGTTTATTTTAGTTTTGGTCATGACGAAGAGATTGGCGGCGGGGGAGCAGCCCAGGTTACAGAAAAACTTAAACAAGAGGGCGTTCAACTGCAATGGTCTGTCGACGAAGGGGGCATGCTCGTGTCCGATAATCCTATGATTCCGGATCAGCAATTGGCGATTATCAATGTTGCTGAAAAAGGTAGCGTTACTTTAGATATTGTTGCTAACGCTGCTGGAGGACATTCTTCCATGCCACCGAAAAATAATGCGGTGAGTGTGTTAGCAAAAGCCATTAATAAACTCGAAGAAAACCCGGTACCAGGCGGATTGCAGGGCCTGAGCGCAACCATGTTTGATGGGATAAGCCGTTACTTCGATTTCCCGATGCGAATGTTATTTGCTAACCGCTGGCTATTTGACGAGGTCATCGATGATCAACTTAGCAATATCACCTTTGCTAACGCCATGCTGAGAACTACAACGGCACCCACGATGCTGTCCGGCAGCATCAAGACCAATGTGCTGCCGATTGAGGCAATCGCAACCGTAAATTTTCGGGTTCATCCTAGAGATACCCCGGAGAGCGTTCAGGCGTATGTAGAACGTATCGTTGCAGACGAGCAAATTACGGTACGAACACGGGGGGGCGAAATGCATCTTCGGTATCATCATGGCAAGCAGACGGTTATAGCTTGATTAGCAAGAGTCTGAGGGAAGTCTACGGTGAAGTTGCCGTTACCCCCGGATTGATGATCGCTGGTTCAGACAGTCGGCATTATGGCCAAATCGCTGATAACGCCTACCGCTTTAATCCTTTCAAACTCACCCAAGCAGACCTTGCAGGATTCCACGGCGCCAATGAAAAGATGAAGGTCGCCGATTTTGTGATGGGAATTAAGGCCTATATCCAGATCATACGTCACGGCGCAAGCGCCTAACTGAGCGCAGCACGACTCAAGCATTTGTGGGCTTTACTGTCATGGGTATTTGCAGGCCTTACTGCCATGCGCATGTTAGGTTGCAGTGTCGGTGCTGTTTACGCCCGACTGGTAGACCCTACCGTCAACTCAAAAGCAAACAAGCGCATACCGCTTTGAATCTAACTGCTCACGCGGAACAACTAGAAGATGAGCTGCAGGAACATCAGCACGTTGCAGACGTAACCCCAGCCAATAGTCCTCTAACTTCGCTGACAAGGATCGTGATGCTGTCTTAGCGTGGCTAGCGACTTGGTACGGAGCGATTTACTATCTAGGTTAGCATAGAAATCAGCTAAATCTTGAGGAACAGCTTTAGAAAAGTAATACACGCTGCCTTTGCGGTAGGTGTAGGAAGGGTTTTTCTAGTGTCTTCAAATTTGTCTACTCCCATTGATCAGTTTCTGAAAATCCCTAGACTTTTCACAGCAGTACACAGCTTTAACAGCAGAAGATGGTGGGCCCAGAAGGACTCGAACCTTCGACCAATGGATTATGAGTCCAGTGCTCTAACCAACTGAGCTATAGGCCCGAGCGGTAATTCTACAGTCTTTCCAATTTATTGGCGATGGTTTGACGGCGTTTAAAAAAATCTCTAACCTCATTGCTGAAACTCAATCCCTGCGGATGGGTATTCAAGGTATAGCTTTTGACGCTGATGGCGCTGGGGCTTTAATTTAAAATTTTTAAAGGACTTGATCCCAATTGGACAGGTACCTCGAAGGCGGCTTATTAAAGCCCCTGCCTGTCGATTGGCGCGTTCTACCGGTGTCTGGAGAATAGCTATGCAATCGATTGCCCGCTTTCAAACAATGAAAGCCACCCAACAAAAAATCTCGATGGTTACCTGTTACGACTTTTGGTCAGCCCAATTGGTCGCCGAATCAGCGATCGATAGCATTTTAGTGGGGGATTCTTTGGCCGTGGTCATGCATGGCTTTGCCTCGACGGTGCATGCAACCCTTGAGTTGATGTTGCCTCATGTGGCGGCGGTTGCTCGCGGTGCGGGTGATAAAGTGATTATTGCGGATATGCCGTTTATGACGGCCAGCAGCGATCTGCCTGCTGGCGTTGCCGCCGCCACTGCGCTGATTCAAGCCGGGGCGCATGCCGTCAAAATAGAAGGCGCAAAACATCAATTAACCCTGATCGCCCATTTGGTTGAGGCCGGCCTGCCGGTTGTGGGTCATCTGGGGTTAACCCCTCAGGCGGTTCTGCAGTTGGGCGGGCACCGGGTGCAAGCCAGAACCGAAGCGGCAGCCAGTGCGCTGATTGAGGAAGCTGAGCACCTGGCGCGCGCTGGAATTTCGGCTTTGGTTTTGGAATGTGTGCCGGCAAAGGTGGCAAGCGTTCTTACCCAAAAACTCGACTGTCCAGTGATTGGCATCGGCGCCGGGGTTCAGGTCGATGGACAAGTGTTGGTCCTCCAAGACTTATTAGGCGCGAACCGCGGCTTTCATCCTAAGTTTTTACGAAAGTACGCAGATCTTGCGGGTGACGTGGTTGCGGCGCTCAATCACTATCATCAGGATGTGACGGAAGGCGCGTTCCCTGCCGTTTGTGAAAGCTACGCGTGAAAATCATTCGCACAACCCAAGCCTTGCGGGCTTACCGCGAAAAATTGGAAGGCTCCGTTGGGTTTGTGCCCACGATGGGGGCGCTGCACGCTGGCCATTGCGCGCTGGTTTCGGCGGCAAAGGCCCAGCATCAACATGTGGTGGTTTCTATCTTTGTGAATCCAATGCAATTTAATGAGGCCAAGGATCTGGCGGGCTACCCGCGGACCGAAACTGAAGATCAGCAATTGTTGGAAGGCATGGGCGCGTCAGCGCTGTTTCTGCCATCAGTCGCTGAGTTGTATCCGGAAGGCGACCATTACGCGGTTGATGAAGCATTGTTGAGTCGGGATCGCTGCGGCGCCGCCCGGCCTACCTCGCCCACGCGCTGTTGGAGTGAGTACTGAAACTCTTGAATCTGGTGCAGGCCAATGCGGCCTATTTTGGCGAAAAAGATTACCAACAATATGAGTTGATTAAAGGGATGGCCGCGGCATTGTTTTTAAACACTGTCATTGAGCCGGTGCCAACCGTGCGAGAACCAGATGGGTTGGCGATGAGTTCTCGTAATCGACGCTTGACCCGACAGCAGCGCGCGCTGGCTGCAAATCTGTATCCGTGTTTGCTTAATTCAGACTCCGATCAAGCGGCAAGGCAAGCGCTGAGCGACTTGGGGTTTACGGTTGATTATGTAACAAGCGTTAAGTGCCGGCGGTTTGGCGCCGTTCGAGTTGGCGCCGAAAATAATGAAATCCGATTAATTGATAATGTGGGGGGCAAGCAATGATCTTATGTTTAGATGTTGGCAATACGCAGGTTTATGGCGGTGTTTTTAACGAGGGCGTGTTGATCGCGCAGTTTAGAAGAACGTCCCAGCTGCACAGCAGTTCCGATGAGTTGGGTGTGTTTTTTCGGAGTGTGCTGCGGGAAAATGGCGTTGACCCAACGACGATTCGCGAAATCGTGATTTGTTGCGTCGTCCCAGACCTGTTGTATTCGCTTCGTGCTTGCGCCCAAAAGTACTTTGAAATCGAACCGCTGGTGCTGCGCCCAGGGGTCAAAACCGGCTTGAAGATCGCCTATCGTGACCCGAAGGAAGTCGGCGCAGACCGGATTGCTGATGCGGTTGGGGCCATAAAATTATTTCCAGATCGACATCTGATTGTCGCAGACTTTGGTACGGCAACAACTGTGTGCGCGATTCGATCGGATAGAACCTTTCTTGGGGGTAATATTCTGCCTGGCGTGCGGTTATCGATGGAAGCGCTCGAGATGAGAACGGCCCAATTGCCGTCGGTTGAAATTAAACCGGTCAAGAATGCCATTGGCACCACAACGATTGAGAGCATCCAGACCGGTCTCTTTTGGTCGAATGTTGGCATGATTAAGGAGCTGGTCAGCCGAATCACCGAGCAAGAGTTCTCGGATGAACCGCCGCTGGTGGTGGGTACGGGCGGGTTTGTTCATCTCTTTGACAGGGAAAAGATTTTTGACCACGTTGTCACGGATCTCATTCTCACGGGGCTGCTCGAGGTCTTGCGACTGAATCGATAATGCGGCTTTGTTTTTGATCCCAACGCAACCGAGCGTGGCCTTTCTATGACGCAAGCATGCGCGGCCGCTCTGCTATGATATGGTGAACGAAAATCAGGTCGCAGGCTTATGTTATTACGGAATATAAAACTGTGGGATGGTTGCTCGGCGGACTATTCTGATTTCGATGCCATTCGGATATTAGCCGATGGGACCCTGCAGCGCACAACCAGCGATGATCGCGTCGGCAATGAGCCGTCCAAAGATCTTGCCGGTGCGTTTGTGATGCCAGGATTGATTGATGCCCATATTCATCTGTGCTTGGATCCAGAAGAATCCGACCCGTTTGCCCATGGTAAGGTTCCGGAACCGATCCAACTGAAGGCAATGGCCGCACGCGCGAAAAAAATGGTTGAAGCCGGCATTACCTCGGCACGAGACCTAGGGGGCGGTCAGTGGCTTGAGCTCCAGATTCGCGATGCGATCCTCGCCGGAGACCTACCCGGCCCGCGCCTTATCTGCGCCGGTCAACCCATTACCTCACCCGGCGGGCATTGCCATTTCTGGGGCGGGGAGGCCGAAGACACAGCCGCGGCAATGGCGGTCATTGCGCGTCAAGCTGAAGCCGGTGTTGATTTGATTAAAGTCATGGCAACCGGTGGCAACATTACCCCGGGAAGCAAACCGATGGATGCGCAATTTGATGGCGCAGTGATGCAATCGATTGTGACCGAGGCCAACCGGTTGGGCTATTCAGTGGCCGCTCATTGTCATGGCACAGATGGCATTCGGCACGCCGCACATGCGGGCGTCACGACCATTGAGCATTGCTCGTGGGTTGGGCCCAATGGTTGGGGTAAGCACTTTGATCCCGATTTAGCGCTGGAAATCGCGCAAGCGGGTATTTGGATCTCGCCGACCGTCAATGCCGGTTGGGGGCGTCATCTCAGCAATGAGAATTACTTGGCCGCAATGCAAGCGCGATACCAGACGATGAAGTCGAGTGGTTGCCAGTTTATCGCGTCGACCGATGCGGGCATCCCGAATGTTTTTCATGAGGACCTGCCCAAGGCGCTGGCGGTCTTCAAAGCAGTCGCTGCGTTTTCTAACCTTGAGACCTTAAGAAGTGCAACCAGTGATTGTGCGAAGGCCTTGGGGATCGAAGGGGTCACGGGCCGGATCGAAGACGGCTTGTCGGCTGATTTGCTGGTTTTGCCAGCATCGCCTTTGGCTGATCTCCGCGCGTTGCAGCACCCCGCTGAGATATATGCTCGCGGGGCTTTGATCCTGTCGCCGTAAGAAACAATTTCCCGAGTGGTTGTGAATTCAATTTAAAGCTAAGTCCAATTGATATGGTGGACCTTCAAAAGCGGCACATCCTGAAACTCATTCTGGGCAGCGGCGCAGTCGCTGCCGGTTGCTATGGTCTGTTAAGCAAGCGGCAAACCCGAAATCCCGGTATACAGTCGCCCAGCAATCGACCTACTCGAGGCAGTGAAGACGGTAGCGGCCTGTCCAATCGTAAAATCGTAGAGCCATTGTTGCCGGATCAGACAGAATTCTTGCGGTCCTTCGGATTCTCCCAGCAGCAGGTCGATCAGATGCTGCTCAACGCGCGAAAAATGCAAACCCCGGACCGGATATCGCCTGATGACGTGTTTCTCACCGCCAATCAGCGCGCTGTGATACCCGCAACCATTGCCCGGTTAGGCCGCATTCAGCGTCATTTTGGGCATGGCTATTTTAATATTTTAGGGTTTAACCAGTTGCTTAAATCTGCCGCGGCAACCATTGGAATTGGACGGTTTACGGTTGAAGAGATGGGCCTATTACAATGGCTGTTTTATCAAGATGCTGCGACTTATGGGTTTATGGGTGAGCGGGTCGTTAATGACCTGCTGGCTGATATGCGTCCCAGCTTATTGCACTACGACACCCAGTCTGGTCAGTATCTTTATAAACGCCGCTCGAAACCGCTTTTTGATCGCATGCGGGCTGATATTGGTTCGGATTTAATCCTAACCTCTGGGGTGCGAGGGATACCCAAGCAAAGTGCTTTATTTTTGGCCAAGCTCATCGCTTGCGATGGTAATGTCTCGATGGCATCGCGCAGTTTGGCACCACCCGGCTATTCCTTTCACTTCTCGGGAGATTTTGATGTTGGGTCCGCTCAGTTGGCGGGTGAAAATTTTTCCCGTGCCTTTTCCCGCTCAGAGGTCTATCGCATGATGCAACGCTTGCCCTATGTCACGTTGCGATATCCTGATCAAAATCAAGCTGGGGTTCGGTTTGAACCTTGGCATGTTAAAGTGAATGAATAGCGGCGCCGTTCCAAGACGTGGCTTTAGTTGATGACCAAGCAGCGGATAATTGGACGGCCAAATAGTCTTAGTTAAGGGAGTCTTGTGATGAAGACGAGTACCAAAGTAATTTTAGTGTTTGTTGTCTGCCAGATTTTAATCTTGGTGGGCAGTCCCTATGGTTATCGCGCGGGCTTGTTCGACGTGATGACCGCTTTGGGCGGGTTTACCATTGCCTTTGCTGGCGGCATCTTGTGTTTGCTCGCAATCCTGGGTGTTGTGATTACCGGTTGGGTCCGTAAACAGCCGCTGGATAAGTTCGCGCTCATGGTTGGGGCAGTGCTGGCGTTGGTGCCGGTCGGTTTTGTGTTGCCGCAGTTACAAAAAGCCAATAGTGTGCCGCCGATTCACGACATTACGACCAATCCGATGGACCCACCGGTGTTTTTTGAAATCAAAAAACGTCGTGTCCATGCGCTGAATGATTTGGTCTATGGGGACGCCGCAAGGTCCGCTGAAGATATGGAAGCGTTGCAAGATCAGTATTACCCCGACTTAAAAACGGTGCTCACCCCGCTGTCAGTTGCAGAAAGCCTAACGCAGTCAGAAGCGGTGCTTCGAGAAATGGCTTTAGAGATTATTAATGTCGACCCAGCGCTCGGGGTCGTTGAGGCCACCGCGACCACCCAGTGGTTTCAGTTTAAAGATGATCTGATCGTTCGGATTCGATCTGAAGGCGGTCAGACATTAATTGATGTGCGCTCGGTTTCGAGGGTCGGGCAGAGCGATTTGGGGGTGAATGCTGAGCGCATTCGACGCTTTATCACAGGGTTTGAAAGTCGATCGTCTTAGCCGCCAAACTGATTGTAAGGTGCTGTGCTGAATAGCCTGAGCGCTAAAGGCTAGGCGTTAAGGACTAGTCGTTAAGGGCTAGGCGTTAAGGGCTAGGTGTTAAGGGCTCAGAAACAAGGGTCCGTTGAACGCTCAAGGCTAGGACAACTTTTGGCGGAGGAGGTCGTTCACCTGTTTGGGATTGGCTTTGCCTGCCGTGGCCTGCATAACTTTCCCAACAAAAAAACCCATGAGTTTGTCTTTGCCAGCGCGGAGATCTTCGGCTTGTTTTGGGTTATCTGCGATCAATGCGTCAATCAAGGGCTCGATGGTAACTTGCTTCATCCCACGGCTGGTGACGATCTCAGCTGGATCACCGCCTTCGGTGTAGACAATTTCAAACAGATCTTTTGCAATCTTGCCTGAAATAATGCCTTGATCAATGAGTTGGATCAGCTCGCCGAGGTGTCCAGGGCTGATTGGGCATGCGGTGATGCTGAGTTCGTGCTCGTTGAGTTTTGAAAGGAGATCACCTCGGACCCAATTTGCCGCAGATTTGGCGTTACCGCTGGTCGTTAAGACCTCATCAAAGTAATCGCCCAGCCTTCGGTCCTGGGACAACAAGGTCGCGTCGGCAAAGGCCAATTGGAGCTTATCTTGATAACGCCGGGCTCTCATCACCGGTAGCTCCGGCAGATTAGCTTGAATCTGCTCGATGAATTCAGCGGTTAACCGAACCGGTAGTAAATCGGGTTCAGGGAAGTAGCGATAATCTGTCGCGGTTTCTTTGCTGCGCATTGATCGGGTTTCGAGCCGGTCTGGATCGAACAAACGGGTGTCTTGAACCAGTGTGCCGCCAGCTTCTAAAACGCTGATTTGTCGTTCGGTTTCGAAATGAATGGCTTGTTCTAGAAACCGGAAAGAGTTGAGGTTTTTGATTTCTGACCGGGTTCCAAGCAAATCCGCATCCTGACGGCGAACCGAGATATTCGCGTCAAATCGGAGCGACCCTTCCGCCATATTGCCATCACAAACTTCAAGATAAGTCAGCAGCTGGTGCATCGCCTTCGCGTAAGCGACGGCTTCCTCAGCATTCTTAAGGTCGGGTTCCGAGACGATTTCGAGCAAGGGTGTGCCGGCGCGATTCAGATCAATGCCGGTGTGGCCCGGTTTTAAATCGTGGATCGACTTACCGGCATCTTCTTCAAGGTGCGCGCGGGGAAGGCCGTGCACTGGCAGCCATACATGACTTTGGCGGGGCACTACCGACGATCGGTTTGTCCAACTGGGTCGTCTGGTATCCCTTGGGGAGGTCGGGGTAAAAATAATTTTTCCGATCAAATCGTGATTCTTGATTGATCATGGCGCCAATACTGAGCCCAAATTGAACCGCTTTGACGAAGACTTCAGCGTTCACGCTCGGCAGGACGCCGGGCATGCCAAGATCGATGGCGCAGGCTTGGCTGTTGGGTGGTTGACCAAATCGCGTGCTTGCGCCGGAGAAGATTTTTGACCGGGTATTGAGTTGGGCATGAATCTCAAGCCCGATATCGATCTGCCAACCTGCTGGAATGCTCACAAAGCCTCCGGAGGCGTTAAAGTATGCCAGGGGGTCTCTTGCTGAAACTGATGCGCCGCCTGCAGTAGCGTTCCCTCTTGTCGGTAATTGCCAATCAGTTGCAAGCCAACCGGCAGCCCATTGGCGAGTCCGGCGGGGATGCTCATGGCAGGAACGCCTGCCAAGCTGGCTGAAATGGTGAATATGTCTTGAAGATACATCTCAACTGGGTTGCTGGCTTTTTCTCCGAGCGCGAAAGCTGGGGTTGGTGCGGTGGGGCCGGCGATGATATCGACGTTTTCAAAGGCTTTGACAAAGTCTTCCTTGATCAGGCGGCGGATCTTCTGGGCACGATGATAAAAGGCGTCAAAGTAACCGGCGCTGAGCGCGAAGGTGCCCACCAAAATGCGCTTTTTAACTTCCTCACCAAACCCTTCTCCTCGCGAGCGCTGATACAGGTCCTGAAGGTTTTCAGGATCAAGGCAGCGGTGCCCGTAACGAATCCCGTCAAAGCGAGCGAGGTTCGCCGAACACTCAGCCGGCGCAATCACGTAATAAGCGCTAATACTATAGGGGGTATGAGGCAGCGACACATCGACGAGGGTCGCGCCAAGGGATTCATACACAGCGAGTGCGTCGCGGATGGTGCGCTCGACAGCGGGGTCCAGCCCCTCGGTAAAGAATTCCTGGCAGACACCGATCCTTAAACCCTTGATGGATCCGCCTAAGCCTTCAGAGAACCTTGGCACAGGCTCATTCAGTGAGGTCGAGTCTCTGGGATCATGACCGGCCATATGCTCAAGTAAAATGGCGGCATCTTGCGCTGTTCGCGCCATCGGCCCGGCTTGATCGAGACTGGATGCAAAAGCAATCATGCCCCATCGCGAGATCCGGCCATAGGTCGGTTTTAATCCGGTGAGACCACACATTGCTGCGGGTTGTCGAATCGAGCCGCCAGTATCGGTTCCAGTACTGGCGGCACATAGCCCAGCCGCAACAGCCGCCGCGGACCCGCCTGATGACCCACCCGGAATTAGATCGTGATCCCACGGGTTGTGCACGGCACCGAAATAGCTGTTCTCGTTAGACGAGCCCATCGCGAACTCGTCCATATTGGTCTTTCCAAGGGTAATCGCGCCGGCATCGGCCAGTTTTTGGGAGCAGGTTGCCGTATAGGGGGCGATGAAATTAGCCAGCATCTTCGAGCCAGCGGTTGTTCGATGGCCCTGCAGGCAGAAAATATCTTTTTGGGCGATCGGAATGCCGGTGAGCGGACGGACATCTCCCTGGGCAAAAGCCTTATCAGCGCGGGTTGCCGCATCAAGTGCTGCCTCGGTGTGTATGGAGATAAAGCTGTTCAGGGCTGGGTCGAGGGCATCGATCCGGGCAAGATAATATTGCGTCAACTCGGTTGCCGATATCTCGCGGTTGCGAAGGCTGTTCTGCAAATCAGCAAGGGTTGCAAAGGTTAGGTTCACTCGATCACCTTGGGCACAAAATATAAGCCCGCCTCATAAAGCGGCGCATTGTGACTTAAAGCGTTTGAATCAATGTTTTCTGTCACCGAGTCCGCTCTTAATGACTGATATTGCTCAAGCGGGTGGGCGAGCGGTGCGACGTCCGAGATATCGACTGTTTGCATTTGTGCAACCAAGGCAAGGACCTCGTTGAGTGCGTCCAAGGTCGCTTTTGACTTTTCAGGCTCAAACGGCAATGCCGCGAGGGTCGATAATTCGACAAGCGTTTTTTCGTTAACGAGGTCGTTCACAATGTTTCTACGATAAGAGCAGCAGCAAATGCTAAATGGTTACTCAGCAGAGTGCAATTCGCGTTCAGGGCGAAAGCCGAATCAGATCCTGGAATAATGGAGTAATGATGTAAAAAATTGTTGAAGAACAGTGTGTTAGTTGTATTTAATCTTGTCTCTTTGGATTCTGCGGTGGTAAAGTAATCGGCTTACTGGCGCGCTTTAAAGTTGGCAGGAAATGGTAGATCGCGCGCAGTAGAGGCGCTTTTTAAAGTCATTAGTGCGATCGTCGCACCCGGGGCCTAAAAGTGTTTTTCGAAAATGACGCATCCCATGCGGAAGGTTGATGCAAAGCGGCGCATTTAAATACCCTGTTAGATGATTTTTAAGCAAGAATTGGGCGGTTAAACGATGTTCAAGAAAATCCGAGGTCTGTTTTCTAATGATCTGTCCATCGATCTTGGAACGGCCAATACACTCATTTATGTGCGTGAGCGTGGCATCGTTCTGAACGAGCCTTCCGTTGTCGCGATTCGCCAACACAATAACCTTGAGCACCACATCTTTACCTTCGATGTCAGCACTAGGATGGGTCGAACCCCGGGGAATATTACCGCCATCCGTCCGTTGAAAGATGGTGTCATTGCAGATTTTCAGGTCACAGAAAAAATGCTTCAGCACTTTATTAAGAAAGTGCATGAGAACAGTTTCATCCGGCCCAGTCCGAGAGTCTTAGTTTGTGTGCCTTGCCAGGCCACTGAAGTTGAGCGACGCGCGATTCGTGAATCGGTCATTAGCGCTGGGGCTCGAGATGTCCGATTAATCGAAGAACCGATGGCTGCGGCCATCGGCGCGGGGCTGCCAGTGCACGAAGCAGTGGGTACCATGGTTGTGGATATCGGTGGCGGCACAACGGAGATTGCCGTGATCTCGCTCAATGGGGTTGTTTATTCCCAGTCTGTTCGGGTGGGTGGTGACCGATTTGATGATGCGATTACAGCCTATGTACGCCGGACCCAAGGCAGCTTGATTGGCGATGCGACGGCCGAGCGCATTAAAGAAGAAATTGGTACGGCGTTCCCGAGTGATGTGGTGCTCGAAATCGATGTCCGGGGTCGAAATTTAGCAGAAGGCATCCCCAGAAGTTTTACGCTCAATAGCAACGAAATTCTTGAGGCGCTACAAGAGCCGCTGCATATTATTGTTCAAGCGGTCAAAGCAGCGCTCGAACAGACACCGCCAGAACTGGCATCGGATATCGCGGAATCCGGCTTGGTCTTAACGGGGGGCGGCTCGCTACTGCGAGGACTTGACCGGTTGCTGGCCAATGAAACGGGTCTGCCCGTCATTGTTGCAGAGGACCCGTTGACCTGCGTCGCGCGAGGGGGCGGCAAAGCGCTTGAGATCATGGACAATCTTGGGGTTAGTGACCTCCTATCAATATAGGACGAGCCGACCCAGGCTTTGATCGCGCTCGTTCAGAGCATCCGCTGAGGTTTTATGAAACAGCTGTTTTTGGAACGCTCGAATCCACGCAATCAAGCAATCGTTTTATGTTTGGTCAGCCTCCTTCTTTTCGTTATTGATGGCAAAAGCACGTCTTTAAAACCCATTCGGCAAGCCGCCGGGTCATTAGTCGAGCCGATTATTTGGTTGGCGGTACTGCCAAGGCGGATTGCAGCGCAAGGATTGTCTTTTTTTGAGCTTCGTGATCAACAGCGGCTTGAGCTTTCCGAACAAAGACGCTTGGCCGAAACCTTGCAAGCACAACAGTTAAAATTTGAAGCGTTATTGGCGGAAAATAATCGGTTAAGGGCGTTGCTGGGGTCGTCCGCCAAGGTGAGCGATTTGGTTTTGATTGCCGAAGTGGTGGGTATTAGCCCGGATCCTGATCAGCATTATGTCATGGTTGATAAAGGGCTAAAGGACGGGGTCTATGTGGGCCAGCCTGTCATTGACGCCACCGGCCTGGTCGGTCAGGTGACAGAGAGTACGACCAATTTAAGCAAAGTCCTGCTGGTGACGGATCAGAGTCATGCCGTCCCAGTACACAGCATTAGAACGGCTGCCCAGCTTATCGTGGAAGGCACGGGTAATCGAAACCTGCTTTCGATGCGTCATGTCTCAGAATCGCTGGATTTGGTGGTCGGAGACGTGCTGGTGACCTCAGGCTTGGGTCAGCGGTTTCCCAGCGGCTATCCGGTGGCAGAAGTCATGGCCTATCAACTTGCCCCGGGTGCTGCTTTCGCTGAGGTATTGGCGCAACCGAGATCGCAATTACAGACCCTTGATCACGTCTTGTTGGTGTTTGATTCAAAAGTGGACCTGGCCCAGGATGCATCCTCAAAAATGGTGGGTGGGGCCGATGGCTGATCCGTTTGTGAAAGGGCACTGGATTATCGTTGCGAGCTTGTTAATGGCAATGGTCCTGGTTTTGATTCCGCTGCCTGCCGCGGCGCCGTTTGAGCTGAATTATTTAAGACCAGATTGGATTGCGTTGGTATTAATTTATTGGGTTCTTGCCATGCCTGAAAAGGTTGGGGTCCCATCAGCATTTTGTCTGAGTTTGATGACAGACTTGGTTGTGGGCACCCCGTTTGGTTTTCATGGCCTGAGCTTCGTGATCCTCGCGGCCCTAGCGAAGGGCAGCTACCAACAAGTGCGCATGCTGGAGATTTGGCAGCAATCGATCTTGATCGCAGTCGCGCTGATGATCGTGAGTGGGATTCAGCTGCTGATGACGACGCTGATGATTGATCGGTCATCCAATCTGCTGCAATTCATGAAACCGATCACCAGCGCACTATTTTGGCCGTGGGTGTTTTTGTTTTTGCGGTTTTGTCGGCGCCGTTACTTATAATCTGGGTGCGTTCAAAAAGAATCGATCTTTTAGCAGGCCTTGCATTCGAGGTCTCGGAGTAAAACAGTTCATGCAACAGTGTATTTTGGCGTCGGCCTCGCCAAGGCGAGTGGAACTACTGCGGCAAATTGGACTCCAATTTTCAGTAAGACCGTCGGATATCGATGAGCGTCTGATTGATGCGGAGCGCCCGGAGGATTATGTGCGCCGGTTGGCTGTTGAAAAAGCCAGCGTACAAAGTGCTCAAGATCAGATTGTGATTGCCGCGGATACCATTGTATTGATCGATGACTCGATCTTAGGCAAACCGGCCGATCAAACGCAGGGTCTTGATATGCTGATGCGGTTATCCGGTCGATCGCATCAGGTGATGACGGGCGTTGCGCTCACCGGGCCCGGTGGTCTGATCACACAAACCGTGGTGTCGACCGTTCGGTTGAAAGCCTTTGATCGATCGTTTGCAGAACGTTATTGGTCAACGGGTGAGCCTAACGACAAAGCTGGCAGTTATGGTGTCCAAGGCTTAGGCGCGGTTTTTGTTGAGCATCTTGAAGGCAGTTACAGCAATGTCATGGGCTTGCCGTTGTTTGAAACCGCTCAAATGTTAGAAACCATGGGTGTGCGGATCATTTGAATCAAATCAAACACATCAATCATTTTAGGATATTGCTTGGCCGCAGGTTATGGGTATCCAGGATGGCTGTGTTGTGATTACTGATATTCGGATATCGAGAATGAAAGGCCGCTGCTGGGGGGCCGCTTTTGCGGGCTCAAAGCTGCTTGAGTTGTTCACCGAATCCGACCAAGAAACCCATCAGGTGGGCGATATCTTGATCGGAAAAGTCGACCGGGTATTGTCGGGCTTGGCCTATGCTTTTGTGGATTTAGGGCAGGGCCAAGCCGGGTTTTTACCAACCCACGAAACACGATACCCAGAATTGTTTGGCCATGAAGACTCGCTGAGCGTAAGGGCCGGCAGCGGCGCGACTGCGATTCAGGTTGGCAGCCCGGTTTTAGCGCAAGTCGTCCGGGCGCAAGAGGGTGATAAAGGCCCGAGGCTCTCCCGAAGGATTTCATTAGCATCGTCGTTAATCGTTTATGTGCCTTCTGGACAAGGCCTGTCGGTTTCTCAAAAAATCAAAGATGAGGCAACCCGACGGCGGTTAGAGGCAATGGGGCGGTTGCTGCTGAAGGGCCAAGTCGGGGCTCTGGTTTTTCGCACCCTCGCTGGGCGCGCAACCGAGCTTGAGTTGGTGCAGGCGTTCAAGGTTCTGCTAGATCGCTGGCGGTCGCTTGCCGCGCGTTCCAAGCGGTCTCAGGCGATCCGCTGCATTGAAGAGACCGCCTCGGCGCCGCTGCGCTGGGTTACTGCCTGGCTGAATCCAGATGTGATGTCCGTAACGGTGGATGCCGACGTTGATTTCCAAATCATTCATGACTACTTAGCCTCGGCGGTCGTTGAAAAGCCTGCGCTTCACCAGGTGCACCCTGATGCCAAGCAGGCGCATCAACATGCATTTCAGACGCAGGTTGAACGGTTGCTCAAGCGTCGAGTCGAGCTGCCTTCTGGGGGCTATCTGGTCATTGATGAAACGGAAGCGCTGGTGGCGATTGATGTGAATACGGGGTCCTTTATCAAAGGGGGCTCTGGTGAGGGCAGTCAGATTCAAACCAACCTGGAAGCCGCTCTTGTGATTCCAGATGAACTCCGTTTGAGGCAACTTGCGGGCATTGTTGTTGTCGATTTTATCGATATGGCGAGTGCCGAAGATCAAAGGTCTGTTCGCCAACAATTAATGCAAGGTTTAGCGGCCGACCGGATGCGCTGTGAGGTGTCTGAGTTTTCTCGGTTAGGCTTACTTGAGATTTCGAGAACGAAACAAGGACCCAGTTTGTTGCGATTGATTGAACCAAATTATCGAGCAGTTAGCGGCGCCGAGGCCGCAGCTGAACGATTGTTCGGGTTCAATCCGGTGATGCAGATCCAAGATTGGATTGAAGGGGTTCAACGGGAACTGGATTCAAGCTGTGGGCTTGTGATTGAGGTTACAGCGAATGCTTGGATTCTGCGTCAGTTGATTGAGGATGAAGCCTTTTTGCAGTTCAGCCAGCGCTCAGGGAACTGCCTGAGATTACAGCTTCAAGCGGGCCTTCATAAAGGGCTTGAGGTAACTGTTAATGGTCAACGGATGGCGTTATCTGTTGGGGGTGATCATTTTGAGTAGTATACGTTGGTTCCTGTGGATGCGGGTTGCGGGGATTGCCGTCGTGATTACTGCGGCGGTTTTATTAACCGTGCTCAGACTTTTAGTTGGCGCCTTAGAGTTTTATCACGAAGAGATTGAGGATCGCTTAACAAAGGAATTGGGGACGCCGATTCGGTTTGAATCGTTGGATGCGGATTTGGTCTATTTCGACCCGATCTTAAGAATGCAAGGCGTAAGTCTTGGATCTGAACCGTCGGAAATGCTTGTGATTGGTCAGTTTTCGATTCGGTTAGATGTTGTTAAAAGTTTCATTGGCCGTGCCCCGGTGCTGCGTGAGCTCGAGGTGACCGGGTTACAGGCTTTGATCTTGCCGGATTCGCTTGGGACGTGGCGGGTTTCAGGCTTGCCGATTCCCGAGCGCTCGCCAGTGGTGGATTACCTGAAGCTTTTCGAGCAGGCGGGTCGATTGGTGATTTCGTCCTCCAGAATTTTGGTTCAGGGACCTTACCCCTTTGCCATAGAAATTGAGTCGGATGATCAGGGGCTGCGCTTGTCCACGACCGAATCTGATCGAGTGTTGTCAGGCGCCTTTAGTGTTGTCTCTGATTCGGAGAGCGCTGTGCGGTTTCAAGAAGCGGTGACGATGATTGCGAGGTTTGAGGGGATCTCTGGGTCGATTTTTCGATCGAATTTTGAGGCATTTTTAGCATTAAAGCCGTCTCCGGCTCGCGCTGAAGACCTCATCAGGCCAATGGGTCGGCATGCGCTCACGGCCGAGCTTTGGGTCTCGGCTCGGGACGGCGCGGGCCAAATTGCTGGATCAAGTGATTGGGCCTCTTATTTAGGTCGGGGGGTGATGCAAGCCCAGCCTGATATTGTATTGCAATCGAGCCTGGCGGGCAGTTTTTCTCAAACCGATGGGTCTTTTAGTGTGTTGTTGGCGGAGCCGCAGCTCAAGATAAAAGAACAATCCATTGAAATCGGCGCCATCGGTGTTGCCGGTGCAAAGGCCATTCATCAAGCCGAGTATACGCTCGCAGGTTACCTTGATCACTTCGAGCTGAATGAAGCTGCGGTTGCCGCAATCACGACGAACGCAGAAGTCTTTGGTTTAACGATTGAACAGCAAGATTTGTTCGAGCAAGTGTCGCCCCGAGTGCGGCTTGAAAAGGTGCAGTGGCATCTCGCGCCAGCACGGCTTCGAGAGAGTTTGACGGTATTAGGGGATGTCGCCAATTTAGAGCTTTCGCTCGCGGGCGCTGTCCCGGGTCTCGCAGGTCTGAGTGGTTTTGTGCAGTTCGGATTGGGTGCGGGTTACCTTGATGTTGATGCGACCGATGCGCGGCTACAATTTGGGAGCCTCTATGACCAGCCTTGGTCGATCCAGAAGGTTCAAGGACGTGTGGCTTACCGTCAAGCTGAGGATGGTTACGCCCTGACCTCTGGCAAGTTGGTCGCGTCTGTCGATGGTCTCGCAGCAGACGTTAAGCTCCATATGAATCTGACCCAGGATCGGAGATTGCGTACCTGGGGGTTAGCGATTGGCGCGAAAGACTTTAACTTGGGTGCCGCCTTACCGTTTATTCCCAATACGGTTCCTGAAACGGCGACGAGCTGGTTGAATGAAAATCTGTTGGCGGGGCATTCGTCGATAACGGGACTTTTTGTTCATGGGTCCCTTGACCGGATTAGTCCAAAAGATGAAAAGCAGTATGGTGTTCAGATTGCCCTCGAGAATGGGGCAATTCAATACGATCCAGATTGGCCGATTGCTGCTGGCATCATCGGGCAGATTGAAGTCTCGAATAAAGGGATCTTCAGTGAGCAATTGGTGACCCAGCTTTATGCGACAGCGGCAACGAATGTCAGCTTAGCGATGCCCTTTACCGAGGCTGGTTTGTTGACAGAGGTTGTTGTGCAGGGTCAAGTGCAGGGCCCGGTTTCTGATTTGATACGCTTCTTTCAAGAGACGCCGCTACGAAATCAGGTCAACGGCATCGCCGATTCCTGGGCGGGCAAAGGGCGGGCATTGGGCAGCGCTAAAGTGATTGTGCCGCTGGATGGAGCGATCAGAGCCCCTGATGTGAGTGCCGGTCTTTGGCTTGATCACGCGGACATTCAGCTCGGCAATATTGGGTTGAACCTCGCCAATCTAAGTGGTCAGTTCGATTATGAAACCAAAGCGGGATTGTCAGCCAAACAAATTCAGTTTGATGTCTTAGGTGGAGCGAGCCAGGCGAGCATTCGCTCGGAGCTTTTTGGCAACGGTGGCGTGACCTTGATCGAGCTTGAGGGTGACGTTGATATGGCGCCGGTTAATGCCTGGTTGGATCTGACCCTGCTTCGGCTGACCGCGGGCTCGACGGCTTATCGGGGCAGTCTATCCGTGCCCTATGGCGGGCGTGAAGATCAACCTGTTTTTGAGTTCGCGAGCGACCTTCAAGGCATCACGATTGATATGCCACCGCCGATCGGAAAAATTGTCGCAGATGCGCACCGGGCCTTGCGGGTTACTCAGAGTTTCGAGGCCAATGGGTCTGAAGTGGCCTTCGACCTTGATCAGAGTGCGGGCGGTATTCTGAGACTGACAGGCGATGAGGTTCAGGGCGGCATCATTGAGATTGGTCGCTATGAACCGAAGGCCGTAGCCTTTGACTCGATTCGCATTACCGGTGAATTACCCTATGCCAGCCTCGAAGAATGGGATGGTTTCTTGCTCCGTTTAGATGCGCTTTCAGAGGGCGATGTTGCCGAAACGTTTCGGGCACGTCTCGACTCGGTCAAAGTGCAGACCGCTGAGTTTGACCTCTTTGGATACCTGCTGAAAGACGTTGCTTTGGGCCTCTATCCGGATGCGGACAGTTGGCGCATGACGCTCTTAAATCCAGAAGTCGAAGGGACAGTCCGTCTGAACGATGATCCAGACGTGCCACTAGAGGTCGTTTTGGATAAGGTTAATTTGATGTCAGATGACGCGCTCACGGACCCACTGGCGGGTTTGACGAGCGATGATTTACTGCCAGCCGATGTCCTCATTCGCTCCGTCTTCTGGGACGGCGAAGATTATGGTACTTGGCAGTTTACGGTGCAGCCGAACCTTGATTTTGTGCTCTTGACGAATCTGGTTGCGCAAAGCAAGGGCATGACGATTGATGTTAAAGAGGGTTTGCGCTGGTTTCCCGCCGGCGAAAATCCTTATTCTAAGTTTGAAGGGCTGGTGATGGTTGAGGATATGCGCGCATGTCTTGCTGCCTGGGGTTATGCCTCCGGCCTTGAGGGCGACCAGTTTCAATTCCAAACCGCTGTAGAGTGGCCGGGGTCACCACTGCATATCGATCTGGAACGCATTCGTGGGTTGATTCAACTTGAGGGTGGGCAAGGCAGAATTGTGCAAGCGGAAGCCAGCTCCGGGGCTCTGAAATTGTTGGGAATATTTGATTTCGCTGAAATTGCCCAGCGATTCAGTTTTGATCTGTCGAGGATGCTGAGTGAGGGTCATGCTTTTAATAGCATGACCGGGTCGGTCCGCCTCGAAAAGGGTGTGGTCACAATCGATGCGCCGATTGTGGTTGCAGGCGCCGGCAGCCAGCTGACGCTTGCTGGCGAGGTTAATTTGCTCACCGAGACGTTAGATAACGATTTGATTGTGACCTTACCGGTGAATAAAAACTTGCCTTGGTATGCAGCCTACAGTGCGATTGCAACCGGGCCCCTGATGGGGGCTGGCGTCTTTCTAGCTCAGAAAGTGTTTAAGCGGCAAATTGATGAGCTGACCAGTTTGAAATATGAAGTGTCAGGCACGTTCAGCGAGCCCAACGTGCAGTTTCTGTCTATGTTCGACTCATCTCTAAGGAAACCGGCTGATCCAAAGCTTTTGACCGAGCCGCTGAGTCCTAAGCCAGGAACGGATTATGAATGAGACGGTCACCATTGCTGTCGTGCAACTTTGCAGCAGCCAAGAGGTTGCGCTGAGTTTATCCCAACTGTCATCGGTTTTAGGTGGGCTGCAACCGGGTGCGGTGGACGCCATCTTCTTGCCAGAAAATTTTGCTGCACTGGCTGCGCCATCGGCGCATCAGATTGGCCTCGCCGAATCAGAAGGTTACGGTTTGATCAGGCCCTTTGTTGCGCAAAAAGCCGTTGAGACCGGGGCTTATATCTTTGCCGGAACCCTGCCGCTGGCCCGCCGGGAAGACGGGCGAGCGGTGCCTGGGCAACGGGTTCGCGCGGCCTCTTTGGTCTTTGATCCTGATGGGGTGGAAATCGCACGGTACGATAAGCAGCATCTCTTTGATGTCGATGTTCAGGATCAAATTGGACGTTATCGAGAATCTGACACCTTTGAGCCTGGCGATGAACGCTGAGGGTTGTGCAGGCAGCGTTTGGCACCGTTGGGTTATCGGTTTGTTATGACCTGCGGTTCCCTGAATTTTTCGCCCGTTTAACCGCGCTTGGGGCCGAAATTATTGCCGTGCCTTCCGCGTTTACGGCGGTGACGGGCGCGGCTCATTTTGAGGTCTTGGCCCGCGCGAGGGCCATTGAAAATGCCTGTTTCGTCGTTGCTGCCTGTCAATCCGGCGGGCATGATAGTGGCCGCGAAACCTTTGGGCATAGCTTGGTTGTCAGCCCATGGGGTGAGGTTTTGGCTTGTCGAGAAGCCGGTCCGGGTGTTTTTATTGCGACGCTGGATCTTCAAGAGCTGCATCGAGTGCGCTTGGCGCTGCCATCCTGGCGTCGGCCGACAGTTGTTGGTCGTGTAAGCCCTTAATGTATTGAAAAAGCTTACGATAGGCTTTTGATAGGGTGGGTTCAGTCGCTGCTTTTTCAGCTTGGGCTTCACGAACGAGGGTTCTGAGAAATTGCCTGTCGAGCGACGGGTAACGCTCGCCAAGCTCGCTGATGACGAGGGGGTCCGATGCCAGCAGCCTCAGCCGCCAGGTTTCGAACTGGTGAACCAATAACCGATGGGCATCGCTGCGACTGTCATAGCGATCAATAAGGTCTTCAATTGCCGCCAGGTCGACGTGACGCAGCAATTTTCCGATGTACAGCATTTGGCGCTTTCTGGCGTTACCTTTGGTGATACGTTTATATTCTTTGAGTGCGGCTTGTATCTCCGGATAGGGCAAGGCGCTGAGTTGTTCATCAGAGAGCAGGGCGAGTTGGTTTCCAAGGTTGGTGATGTCTTTCGCATTTTGCTTTTGTTGCGACTTACTGAATGGTTCTATATCTGTCACGTGACTGCTCCTTCAAGCATAGAAGTAGGTTGCCATACCCAGGAAAGTTAAAAAACCCACGACATCGGTAATGGTGGTCAGCACCACGGTGCCGGCAATGGCTGGGTCTATGTTGAGCGCCTTGAGGCATTGCGGCAGCACGGCACCTGAAACGGCGGCGACCGCCATATTGATGACCAGGGCGATCGCAATGATCATGCCGAGGGTCGTATCGTTGAAAAGTAGGGCGGTGCCGACGGCAATAAGACTGGCCCATAGAATGCCGTTCAGCACCGAGACGGCAAGCTCTCTTCGGATTAGCCAGCCCATGTTGCTTTCAAGTAAGGTGCCTTGGGCCATGCTTCGGATGACCAATGTCAGAGACTGGCTGCCCGTGACCCCGCCCATGCTGGCAACAATGGGCATCAGAATCGCGAGAGCCACCACTTTCTCGATGGTGTCTTCAAATAAATTAATCACGAATGATGCGATGAGTGCGGTCATTAAATTGGCGCCAAGCCACAGAGCCCTGCTTCGAGAGGTTTTTAAAATGGGCGCGAGGGTGTCATCAACTTCGTTGAGGCCAGCCATGCCCAAGATTGAATGGTCGGCTTCATCAATAATCACATCCACAATGTCATCAATCGTGATCCGACCTAATAATAGACCTTCGTTGTCGAGTACTGGCATGGAAATCAGGTCATAGCGTTCAAACAGTTGCGCGACTTCATGGGTTGGTAGATTTGCCAGGATGCCTTCAACGTGTTGCTCAAAGCAGTCTGAAACAAGCTTGCTGGGATCTGTGACGAGGATTGTGGCTAATGGCAAACAGCCGGTGTAGAACCCCTGTTTGTTCACGACAAAAATTTGATCGGTGGCATCGGGTAGTTTTTGGTGTCGTCTGAGATAACGTAACACCACACCAATGCTGACCTCTGAGCGAACAGAGATGATGTCAGTATCCATTAATCCGCCGGCGGTATCCCTTGGATAGCGCAAGAGGGTTTTGACCCGCTCTCGGTCCTGGCTGTCTAGGACAACGAGAATTTCTTCGCCCAACTCGTCCGGCATTAACTGGATGATATCGGCAAGGTCATCGCTGTCCGCGACTTTCTCGATGACCTGGGCAATCTCTTCCGCTGATCGGCCAGAAAATAAATCTGCAACGAGATCCGGGTCGATATAAGCAACAACCTCGCCTTGCAGATCTTCATCGAACAGGTCCCACAACTGCTGGCGTTCTATGGCGGGTGTGCTGGTTAACAAGTTACCAATGTCGACGGGGGCAAGCTCGCGAATCAAACTTTGTATTTGAGCTAAGTTTTCTGCCGTTAACGGCTGATTGATCAGTTCTGCGATATGATTCTGATCAATGTTCATGGGGTATGGTGCCTGTTTCACCGAAGTTGTTCTGAATCAGTGAGAGCATCTCTGCGAGCGCTTGGGTTTCGTCGATGCCTTCGGTGCAAACCGTAAGGTGAGTGCCATTGGTCGCCTCAAGCAGTAATAACGCCATGATGTTTCGGGCATTGGCTACCTTGACGCCATTTTTTAATTCGATGCTACTTTGAAAAAGCGTTGCCAGCTTTACGATGGTCGCGGCTGATCTGGCGTGAAGCCCTTGTGGGTTCTCGACCCGCGCGGTTTGTACTTTCATGACTGAGGCGCATCCAGTGGCTTTGAAGTTTGGAGCAACTCCTTATGACGGGTTTGGATGGTGTGGTTTTGCTTTTTAAATTGCTCGACGAGGCGTTCAACTAAGTAGACTGACCGATGTTGTCCGCCTGTGCAGCCCACACAAACGGTGATATAAGCCCGATTGCTTTTGATCATTTTCGGCAACCAGGTTTCAAGAAAGACGATAAGGTCTTGTTCGAAGTCAGCGACCTCTTTTTCGGCTGAAAGGAAGGTTGCAACCTCGTCATCTAACCCTGTGAGCGGGCGAAGGTGCGGTACCCAATGCGGGTTGGGTAGAAAGCGCGCGTCAAAAACAAAATCAGCATCAACCGGTACGCCGTGTTTAAAAGCAAAGGATTGGAACATGATCGTTGTCGATTGCGTCGTGTTCGCCACCCTGTCTCGGACGTCGTCGCGTAACTGATGCAAGGTCATGTGGGTGGTATCAATCTTTAACGAGGCCATCATTGCCAGCTCATCCAGCAACTGGCTTTCAACATCCAAGGCCTCTTTTAAGCCCATCTTCTCGGTGCTCAGAGGATGCTTACGGCGCGTTTCGCTGAAGCGCTTAATCAAGGTGGGACTGGCCGCGTCTAAGAAGATGACGCGAACATCAATGTCTTTAATTTTTGTGATGGCGAGGGGAAAGTCTTTAAGGTCAACGGCAGAATTTCGCGCATCAATGCTGACGGCGATTTTTAAAGACAGTTTCTGCTGCTTTGATCGTTCAACCAGGGTTGGAATGAGGGACGCCGGCAAGTTGTCAATGCAGTA
>CAJJAX010000031.1 GCA_905182155.1 uncultured Pseudomonadales bacterium | reverse complement strand
CCGAGATGCGGGCGCGGCTGACCGTTTTGCTTGACGCTGGGTCTGAGCCAAGCCCTCGGTTAACTGGGTTTGAGTTGTTTGTGGTGCCCAGGCTCGGAACCTTGTCGCCTTGGCGCTCAAAGGCGACTGAAATTGCGTTGATTTGTGGATTAGCGGCCGTGGAGCGCTTAGAACGCGGCATTCGATATGGGTTTTCGGTACCGAGTGATGCGCTGATCTCGCCAGTAGATCAACAAGCTTTGGCCGTATTGCTCCATGATCCCATGACCGAATCGGTCTTAAGCGAGCGGTCCGCTGCGCAGCAATTATTTGAGCGTGCGCCGCCGCGGCCGGGCAGTGCGATCGCCTTGCTTGAAGAGGGCATAGGCGCCATTGCGCGGGCTAATGTGGACTTAGGTTTGGCCCTTGCTGAGGATGAGATTGAATATCTAAAGGATGCGTTTCAAAACCTGTCTCGGAATCCAACCGATGTTGAGTTGATGATGTTTGCCCAAGCGAACTCAGAGCACTGTCGGCATAAAACCTTCACAGCCTCTTGGACCCTGGATGGTGTTGCGCGTTCCCGTAGCCTGATGGATATGATCCGCAATACGTATGATCAAAGCGCGGGTCGTGGGGTTTTGAGCGCCTACAGCGACAATGCCTCGGTGATTGAGGGATCCGTTTCTGCTCGATTCTACCCGGATCCTGAAACCGGCGTGTTCGGTTATGTCGTGGAGCAAACCCCGATTCTCATGAAGGTGGAAACCCACAACCATCCCACGGCGATTGCGCCCTTTCCAGGGGCTGCCACGGGCGCGGGCGGTGAAATTCGGGATGAGGGGGCTGTGGGCCGAGGCTCAAAACCGAAGGCGGGCTTAATTGGCTTCACGGTGTCGAATCTTAGAATCCCTAATGCCATCGCGCCGTGGGAGACGGGTTTTGGTCTGCCTGACCGAATCGTCCGCCTTAGATATCATGATTAATGCACCCATCGGCGGTGCAGCTTTCAATAACGAATTTGGTCGCCCTAATATTACCGGATATTTCAGGACCTTCGAACAGGAGGTGAATGGTCAGATTCGCGGTTACCATAAGCCCATTATGATCGCGGGTGGTTTGGGGAGCATCCGGGCAGAACATGTCCAGAAAGACCGTATTGAGGTCGGCGCAGCACTTATTGTACTAGGCGGTCCTGCGATGTTGATTGGGCTAGGAGGTGGAGCAGCCTCCTCCATGGCATCAGGAGAAAGCACCGCGGACCTCGACTTTGCGAGTGTGCAGCGCGGGAATCCCGAGCTCCAGCATCGTTGTCAGGAAGTTATCGACCAATGCTGGCAACTGGGGCGAGAGAACCCATCCAGTTCATCCACGACGTTGGCGCGGGTGGGCTGTCGAACGCCCTTCCTGAGTTGGTAAAGGACGGTGGTGTCGGTGGTTCTTTCGAACTTCGAAAAATCCCCAATGCTGAGCCTGGTATGACACCGCGGGAAATCTGGTGCAATGAAGCGCAAGAAAGGTATGTGCTTGCGGTCCCGGTAAAAGATGTTGAACGTTTCGCGAGAATCTGTGAAAGGGAACGATGTCCTTATGCAATTGTTGGCGAAGCCACAGAAGAACATCACTTATCTTTGAGTGATACACAGTTTGATGATCAGCCTGTTGATCTACCGATGTCGGTGCTGTTTGGTAAGCCGCCTAAAATGCATAAGCAGGCCGCGACCGCCGACCGTCAGGCGCCCAGCCAGGCGCTCTTAGCCACACTCGATGAGGCGGTTGATCGAGTGTTAGGACACCCGAGTGTGGGCAGTAAAAGTTTTCTCATTACCATCGGGGATCGAAGTGTTGGAGGCTTAGTTGCGCGAGATCAGATGGTTGGGCCTTGGCAGGTCCCTGTGTCGGACGTGGCGGTCACGGCAGCTGGGTTCCAGGATGGTGTGGGCGAAGCGATGGCCATGGGGGAGCGAACGCCGCTGGCGGTGCTCAACGGTCCAGCATCCGGCCGCATGGCGGTTGCCGAGGCGCTGACAAACTTAGCGGCAGCCCGCATTGGCGCTTTGAACCAGGTGAAGTTGTCTGCAAATTGGATGGCGGCGAGTGGTCATGCTGGCGAGGATGCGAGTCTTTATCAGACGGTTGAGGCGGTTGGGATGCAAATGTGTCCAGCGCTGGGGATCTGTATTCCGGTTGGTAAAGACTCGATGTCGATGCAAACGAAATGGCGGCAAAACAACGAGGAAAAACAGGTTACCTCACCGGTATCTTTAATTATTTCTGCCTTTGCACCGGTTTTAGATATTCATCAGACCTTAACGCCTGAACTCTCAAAACGGCCAAGTCGCCTGATTCTAGTAGAACTACCGGGCGAGTTCAGGCGGCTTGGGGGGGCGATTATTCAACAGTGTTTTTCTCAAATGAACGGCGACGTGCCTGACGCTTCGGATTTTCCAAGCCTTAAGGCCCTGTGGGATGTCCTTCAAGATCCGTCTATGCGGACCACGATTCTCGCGATGCACGATCGCTCCGATGGCGGGTTGTTCACAACCTTGGTTGAGATGGCTTTTGCAGGTCATTGTGGCTTGACGCTTGAGGTTCCAGATGACGAGCCGTTGCTGCCGTTTTTGTTCAATGAAGAGATAGGCGTTGTGCTTCAAATTGAGTCTTCGAGTCTGAAGCTCTGGCAGCAAACCATGCTCGATCGGGGCTTGCATCTGATTGACCTGGGGGCGCCTCAAAAAGATCATAAAATTCAGCTGCGTCAGAATTCGCGTCAAGTTGCCAGCTATGATCGCGGCGCGCTGGCGCAGCGTTGGTCAAGGGTCAGTCATCACTTGCAGCGGCTTCGTGATCATCCAGAGTGTGTTGACGAGGCCTTCGCCCAACTGCTGGATGATGCGGATCCGGGGCTGAGTTTGACCGTGCCGACGGGCGTGACCGAACAGCTATTGGCGCCGATGGTGAACCTGAGCGCGAAACCCAAAGTTGCCATTTTAAGAGAGCAAGGGGTTAACAGTCAGACTGAAATGGCCGCGGCGTTTACCGAGGCAGGCTTTGAAGCCGTTGATGTCCATATGAGTGATCTGATTGGGGGTCGTCGGTCTTTGGAAGGATTATACCGGCATGGTTGCCTGTGGTGGTTTCTCTTATGGTGATGTGTTGGGTGCTGGTGAAGGTTGGGCTAAAACGGTACTGTTCAACAACCAGCTTCGCGATCAATTCGAGGGTTTTTTCCAGCGTGAAGATACCTTTAGCCTAGGGGTTTGCAACGGTTGTCAAATGTTGTCCCAATTAACCGAGCTGATTCCCGGCACTGAACAGTGGCCGAGGTTTGTCAGAAACCGCTCCGAGCAGTTTGAAGCCCGGTTTTCAATGGTTGAAGTGTTACCGAGCACGAGTGTGTTGCTAAAACCCTTAGAAGGCGGTTATTTACCCATCGTGGTCTCCCACGGTGAGGGCCGGGCGGCACTATCGGATTCGGCGTATGAACAACTGTTGTCGAGCCAACAAATTGCACTGCGATTTGTTGGCAATGATGGCGCGCCCACTTTGAAGTATCCGGCCAATCCGAATGGATCACCGGGTGGTTTGACGGCGGTGACGTCCAAGGATGGGCGGGTAACGGCCATGATGCCGCATCCAGAGCGTTCCTTCCGTCGCTTTCAATGGTCGTGGCAGCCCCAAGATTTGGGTGAGCTGAGTCCTTGGGCGATGATGTTCAAGGCGGCAGCGACCTGGTTGCGCTAATTGGGCCTTGGGCGTGGGTCGATGACAGTTTCTCGGGTTAGGTAGACGCCCTGACGTTGATCTGAAAAGAAATGCTCAAGCGTTCGCGTGATGGCCTCAAAGGAGAGTTCAGACCATGGGATGTCTTCCTCCGCGAAGAGTTTGGTTTCAAGGCTCTCGATCCCTGAGAAAAAATCAAGATCCAGTAATCGCGACTTATAAAAGATATAAACCTGGGAAATGTGCGGTAGGCTGAAGAGGGTGTAGAGTTGTTCGATTTCTACCCGGGCATTGGCTTCTTCGAGGGTTTCTCGCAAGGCGCCCTCTGGGATAGACTCACCGTTTTCGAGAAACCCGGCGGGCAACGTCCACTTCCCATAACGGGGTTCAATCGCGCGTTTGCACAGCAGGACTTTATTGTCATGGACCGGGAGACAACCCGCGATGATTCTAGGATTTTGATAATGGATCAAATTACAATGGCCGCAGACAAAGCGTTGCCGCGTATCGCCCTCGGGGATTCTCTGGGCGACTGTGCCGCCGCATTGGCTACAATATTTCATGCGAGCATGATAAAGGTTTGTGTCGGGGCTTCACAGGGGGGTGGGCCGCTGTGATGACCCTATTACGATCAAGGCTCGCGACCTTTAGTCCGGCGCCTCGCCCAGAAAAATATCATTCTCGAGCCGATGCGGCCGTGCTGGTCTTGATTCGTCAGGGTTTGACGCCATCCTTGATTTTGACTGTCCGAGCCAGCAACTTGTCGTCCCACGCTGGTGAGGTGTCGCTGCCTGGTGGCAAGCGCGATCCGGGAGATGCCAATCTTGCGGCGACTGCGCTGCGGGAAACCGTCGAAGAGTTGGGGATTGCAGTGGACCAACTTGAGCTTATTGGGGCGTTGCCCGGACTCATCTCGAAGCATGGGCTCTGGGTCACGCCGTTCGTCGGTGTCATGCCAGAAGCCGTCGAATTAAAGGCCAATATCGATGAGGTCGGCGCGGTCTTTGAAGTGCCGTTGGCGTGGCTAGCAAAGGATTTGAGGGTTGGCACTGAGCGTTTGGCGCGTCAAGGCGAGGTTCAAATGGCGCCAATCTATGAGTATCAAGGCCATCGGATTTGGGGCTTAACGGCGCTGATTTTGTTGGATTTTCTAACCGTTGCCTTAACGCCCGAGGTTGGCGCGCAATGCCTCGATTCCCCAAAAAATAATTAGGAGTAATGATGATTTTCAAACTGGATAACTTGAGTCCTGAGATTCATGCCGACACTTGGGTTGCCGATAGCGCGGCTGTCATTGGACAGGTGGTGTTAGAGGCGGGCGTGAGTGTTTGGTTTAATGCCGTCTTGAGGGCAGAAAATGCAGCCATTCACGTGGGCGAGAATTCGAACATTCAGGATGGTTCCGTTTTGCATGTCGACCCAGGGATGCCATTGACCATTGGCAAAAACGTAACCATTGGCCACAAGGTGATGCTTCACGGTTGCACCATTGGCGATGAGTCGCTCATTGGAATCAATGCGGTGGTTTTAAATGGCGCTAAAATTGGCAAAAATTGTTTGATTGGGGCCAACGCGCTCATTCCAGAGGGTAAAGAAATTCCCGATGGATCTTTGGTGATGGGTTCACCCGGCAAAATCGTTCGAACCTTAACGCCGGAACAGATGCAGGGCTTAAAGCTCAGCGCCCTGCATTATGTGGACAATGGCAAGCGCTATAAGCGGGGTTTGGTCGCCTTGTAAAAAGGCGTTAAGACTTGGCATCAAGCCCGCTCGGGGTTATATTGGCGCTTTATGTTCAAGGTTATCAAAGGTCTACTTGGCACGATGATGCAAGCTCACGCCATCAATGAAAACCAGCTGCGCGATCTTGCGCCCCTTCTGCTGTGCGGTTTACTAGGCCTACTACGACTGCCGTTGTAGGCGGCCAGTCAAAATCCTACTGCGTCCAATTGTTACATCTTCAAACAGCCGACCACTACCAATAGATCGAGATCAAACACTATGAGTGCTAACACCAATCAATTTCCAAAATTGGCGGACCAAAAGGTCATGCCGTATCAAAAGTACAAACCGTTCAAGGCCATTGCGCTCAAGGATCGAACTTGGCCTGATCAGGTCATTGACCGCGCCCCAAGATGGTGTAGCGTCGATTTGCGCGATGGGAATCAAGCGCTCATCGAGCCGATGACCCCGGCCGAAAAACAAGCGATGTATGATCTGCTTTTGGGGATCGGATTTAAGGAAATCGAGGTTGGGTTTCCGGCCGCGTCCCAGACCGATTTTGATTTCGTACGGAAGATCATTGATGAAGATTTGATCCCAGATGATGTCACCATCCAGGTTTTGTGTCAGGCCAGAGAAGACTTAATCACGCGCACCATCGAGGCGGTGTCTGGGGCAAAGCGAGTGATCTTCCATTTGTACAATTCAACCTCTGCCCTGCAACGACGGGTTGTCTTCGGCATGAGTCAACCTGAAATAATCGGCCTTGCAACCCGTGCCGCAGAAATGGTGAAACGTTATACACAACCCTTGGTGGATGCTGGAACCGATGTGGTGCTCGAGTATTCTCCTGAGAGCTATACCGCGACAGAAATGGATTTTGCCGTCGAAATCTGCGCAGCGGTTATGGCCGTATGGGGTCCAACGCCCGATAAAAAGGTGATCTTGAACCTGCCGGCAACGGTTGAGATGGCGACGCCGAATATCTATGCCGATCAACTTGAGTACTTCATGCGCGCCTTGCCAAATCGCGACTCAGCTGTGATTAGTTTGCATACGCATAATGATCGTGGCACGGGGGTTGCTGCCTCTGAGTTGGGTTTGATGGCCGGCGCCGATCGGATCGAGGGAACGTTGTTTGGCAATGGTGAGCGTACCGGTAATTGCGACATTATTACCATGGCGATGAATCTCTTCTCGCAAGGCGTTAATCCTGAGCTGTATTTGACAGACATGGCGGGGATCGTTGCGGTTTCTGAAGCCTGTACCAAGATTCCCGTGCACGTTCGCCAACCCTATGCGGGCGAGCTGGTGTTTACCGCATTTTCGGGCTCTCACCAGGACGCCATCCGAAAAGGAATGTCGCATGTTGAGTCCGGTTCAGATGGGGCCTGGGAAGTACCCTACTTACCGATAGACCCCGCGGATGTGGGTGGGTCTTACCGAGAAACCGTTCGGGTTAACAGTCAGTCGGGAAAGGGTGGGGTCGCTTTTATTTTAGAGAATTATTTTGATGTGCAGCTGCCGCGCGAGCTGTTACTGGAATTGAGCCCGCTGATTCAGAAGGAGTCCGAAGTCGATGGCGGTGAATTAAAACCGGCGAGGATCTGGGATGCTTTTGTACGCGAGCTGGTTGAGGTTCCCGGTCCTTACGAGTTAATTGACTATGAAGTGCGGTCGGTTGGCGGAGAACGTGAATATTGTCTAGCTCGAATCAAGGTTGCCGCGAGCGAAATTCAAATTGAAGGAGAAGGGGCTGGTCCGATTGATGCTTTTGTGACTGCGCTCGCCTCAACCCTGAACGAGCCCATCAATGTCGTCGAATATCAAGAGTATGCGCTTAATGAAGGCAGCCAGGCGAAGGCTATTAGTATTCTCAAGATTGCGGATTCAAAAGGTAATAAGTGCTTTGGCGTCGGTATCAGCCCGAACACAACCACAGCAGCCTTTAAATCCATTATTGCCGCTATGAACCGACTTTGGCGTTAAGCCGCAGGTCTGATCGGATTAAGGCGGGCATGAGAAACTCGGTTAACGGCCTCGGTAACAAGCTCGGGATGACACTGGGGCACGCTGCAAGGGTCTAACAGGTGGGTACGCCCATTTTTCAGGGCGTGCTACCGTGTCGGAAGGTGGCCTGCGCGTTGGTGATGGCGGGATCTCTCGATGAGCGCGGATGCTCTGGGCTGGGTGATCGGATCGGTCGGGATGGGCGTCACCCTTAAATTAGTTCAAACCGGTAAGAGGTGCGCGAATGGATGCTCAATGGGTCTTGGTGATTTGCGTCATTGCGCTGCTGATCGGGCTTTACATCATGAGCCGACGCATTGATCGAAAAATCGCACAGGTTTTAGAGTAATCAACTACTGTGGCATCGGCCGAGTCTTCGCTGGTTTCAGAAGAAATGGGCGATGATAGTTTTTGGAATTGGTTTCGAACGAGTAAGGTCGCCGCGATTGTTATCCGCCGACAAGTGATCTTGAGCGTCAATCCTGCTGCGGAACGGTTAATTGGCCGAGCCTTAATCGACATGAAGGATCGCCCGGCGTCGGCATTCATGTCGAAGACGAGTGCAGCCTTGCTCCAAAATTTAGGCATCGAACCTGAACTGGCTGAGCGAGAATATGAAATTCTGAAGCCTGATGGCGAGGTCATTACCATTGTGACCCAACCCTCTATGCTGACGCTTGGCGGACAAAGTACGCGAGTTTTGATGATCTTTGACGTGACGGAGCAACGTCATCGAGAAGTCGCCCTTAGAAATTCAGAGCGGACACTCGAATCTGAGTTAAACCAAAAGTCAGCCTCATTGGGCGAGGCGCAGACTTACCTGAATCTAGCGCTCGAGCATTTCTCTGAAGGCTATATTTTAGTTGACCCGACTCATAAGGTTCGTTTCCTGAATCGGCGGGTTCGGGCAATCTTTCCCGAAGTCGCACAGCGGCTTCGGCCCGATTCTGATTGGCTTGAAATTGTAGATGCCATGCTCGAGCAGGGGTTGATTCTTGCACCGTCAGAGTCCGAAAAAGCCGCGGTCAAAACATGGTTTGAAGCGGGCAACAGCGCGGGTTTTGCGCAGCAGGATCTTGAATTAAAGGGTCATCGCTGGGTTCGGGTTACGATCAAAAGCCTACCAGCGGGTGACCAGATTATCACCGTGGTGGATATTTCAGAGCTCAAGGCGGCTATTGAAAAAGCAGAGATTGCAGCGAACTCGAAGTCAAATTTTTTGGCTAGCATGAGTCACGAAATCAGAACGCCCATGAATGGCATCCTCGGCATGGTTGATTTGATGAAACGCAGCCCGCTCAGTGAAGATCAAAAAGAAATGGTCGCGACCATTCAAGATTCAGGGAATGCCTTGCTGTCGCTGATCAACGACATCTTGGACATCTCGAAAATTGAGGCAGGTCGAATTGAATTAGAGGTCTTACCCTCGGACCTTGCCGAAGTCTCAGTCAGTGCGCTGGAAGTGATTGCAGCTAACGCCGCCAAAAATCAGCAAGCCTTGATTCTGATTCAAGATCCTTTGTTGCCAAGCAAGCTGCTTTTAGATGGTCTTCGCTTGCGACAAATTCTGGTAAATCTGGCGGGTAACGCCATTAAGTTTTCGCCCTTGTCTGCGGAAATTGTGGTTCGCATTGAGTTGATTGAGCGACAAGCAGGTGACTATTGCGATGTTCTGATCAGGGTCATCGATCAGGGCATTGGCTTGTCGGCGGAGGCTCAGGAAAACATCTTTGCTGATTTCGCCCAAGCTGAAAAATCGACCAGCCGAATTTATGGGGGCACGGGTCTGGGCCTGGCAATTTGTCGACGCTTGGTTGAGGTCATGCAGGGCAGCATCGAAGTGGTCAGCCAGTTGGGTCAAGGGGCGGAATTTAAAATACAGCTTCGTCTGCAGGAAGCACCTGATGTTGCCCCTGAGCGGGAAACAGTCGACTTGTCGGGGATCGACGTGTTTTACGTTAGTCCCTCGGCCCGCAGCTTTGAATCGGTCAGCGGCGTGTTAACACCGCTTGGCGCCAATTGCCACGCGGTTCTGGACCCGATGAATTTGGAAAGGGCGCTGGCTTTGGATGCCATTTCAAGTCTGCCAGTGGTGATCTTATCGGATCGCTTTGGTCGAGCTGAGCAAGAAGCGATCTGGCGCCGAGTTGAAGCCAATCAATTGCCTCAGCAGGTGGGTTGGGTCTTTTTTAGCGCTGGCCGGGGTCAGCGGCTTCGGTTGGTGAATGATCGGTTGGCGTTGATCAGTAGTAACCCTTTTAGGCGACGCGAGTTAATGTCGGCTGCTGCGCGGGTCGTCGGACGTGATGGGTTAATGACAGAAATCGAGATGGCAGAGGGGCTCCAGGATGCCTGGGTGCCGATGACGGCGGCAGAAGCCGCACAAGAGGGATTGCTCATTTTAGTGGCAGAAGATAATGCGGTGAATCAGCAGGTTATTCGACGACAACTCAACACCTTGGGCTTGGCCTGTGAGTTGGCAGGCGATGGGGTTGCGGCGTTAGACCGGATTCGTTTGGGCGGGATTGGTTTGCTCTTGACCGATTGTGATATGCCGAACATGGATGGTTATGAATTGACCCGACGGATTCGTCAAGAAGAAGTAAACCAGGACAATCCGCTGCCCATTATCGCGATTACCGCCAATGCCATGGACGGTGCTGCGGCGGCCTGTTTTGAGGCGGGGATGAATGACTACTTGTCAAAGCCCCTAGAAATCGGCGCTTTGCAGGCGATGCTGAGAACCTATCTGCCAAGCCCAGGGCAGAACCAGGAGGCCTCAAGTGGTGGTCTTTCTTTCGAGGCCGATCAAGGCGGGATCGATGGGCCCGCAGACCGCGCTGACCCCTTGTCGGCGAACTCAGCGTCTGCCCGGGTTTTAGATTTGTCGGAACTCAAGGCCTTATTTGGTGATGATATTGATGTCCTGAATCAACTGCTTGGCGAATTTGGGAGATCTTTAGATGAAGGCCTCGTGGCAATGTTGTCTGGTTTTGAGGCCGCAAATCATGATTCAGTTCGAGCCGAGGCCCATAAGCTCAAGTCTTCGGCCCGTACCGTCGGTGCCCACGAGCTAGCAGATCTCTGTCTAGACCTCGAAGAGGCTGGTACGGCCAAAGACGCAATGCTGCTCCAGACCCTCTTGGGGCGGCTCCAATCGATTTGTGGCCGCACGAAAGACGCCATTGCGCGAGCGTTAGTCGCTTAAATTTGGTTCGATGATGATCTAAGGCGCGTTTGTGCGCGTCGGTGTCGGGCTTAGGCCTCGACCTTGGCGCTGGGGAAGAGCTTGGCGGTTACGATCATATTGCCTTTGAGCCGAATGATTTCGATCTGGTAGCCTTCAATGGTTAAACAAACCGGTGCTTCAGGAATCATCTCTAATGTTTCGGTAATGAGTCCGTTCAGGGTCTTTGGGCCTTCCGAGGGCAATTGCCAGTTAAGTGCCCGGTTAATCACCCGAATGGTCGCGCCGCCATCGACATAAAATGAGCCGTCTTCCTGAGGGTGAATATCGCTGCTCGCGGCGGCAAGGTCCGTAGTGAATTCACCGACAATTTCTTCGAGGATATCCTCAAGGGTGACAATGCCTTGAATGTCACCGTACTCGTCCACCACGAGTCCGATACGTTCTTTTCTTTTCTGGAAGTGCCTGATCTGAGTCTGCAGGGAGGTGTTCTCAGGAACGAAGTAAGCCTCATCGACTTCCTGTATGAGGGCAGCTTTGGTTAAGGTTTCGCTCGATAAGAACCGAATCGCGCTTCGAACGTGCAAGATACCGACAATATTTTCGATGCTCTCATGAAAAACGGGTAGCCTGGTGTGCTGCGCATTACGGAGTTGCTGAATGATGGTGTCGAGGTCGTCATCGAGATCAATGCCGATGATCTCACTTTTAGGCACCATGATGTCATCGACGGAAACTTGATCCAGGTCCAACACGCCCAGCATCATATTCTGAGACTGGGATGCGATTTTTGCGCCATCAAAGACCAGGGTCCTGAGTTCGTCACGGCTCAGATGGTCATTCTCTGCGGCCAGATGATTGATTCCAAAAACGCGCAATAAGCCATTGGACAGTGCCGAAACCAGCCAAACAAGGGGGTAGAACAGGAACAGTAGGATTCGCAGTAAATGAGAGGAAGGCAATGCAATGCGCTCAGGAAAGGCCGCCGCGATGGTCTTGGGAGCAACCTCAGCGAAAATCAAAAAAATGAAGGTGCAAATCACGGGCGCCCAGACGACGCCACTTTCACCGAGAATTTCGATTGCAAGCAGCGTGGCGATGGATGCGGCTGAGAAGTTGACAAAATTATTGCCAATTAGAATGACCCCAAGGAGACGATCGGGGCGCTCAAGGAGTTGCGCTGCGCGTTGCGCCCCGCGATGACCTTTCTTCGCAAGATGCCGCAACCGATATCGGTTCAGCGCCATCATAGCGGTTTCGGAAGCGGAGAAGTAAGCGGATAGAAAAACTAGGCAAAACACAGCGCTTAGCAGTGTACCTATTGAGGGGTCGTCCAAGATAAGTCGACTCTTGCAGTATTAAGAAGACCTTGTAGCGGATCGGTCCCTTTCATGTCAAGGCTTGTGTGTTATCGCAAGACCACTTCAACCACAAATTTGCTGCCAAAATAACCGAGTGCTAGGAGGATGAAGCCCAGCAGGGTCCAGGCGGCGGCGAGGCTGCCGCGCCAACCGAGTCGATATCGGCCCCAGAGTAGGATCACAAAAACCAGCCAGGCCATTGCGGTGAGGATGGTGTGGTGAATAAGGCCCGGTACTGCGAGCGAATCCATAAACAAAAACCCAGTACCGATCGATAGGGTCAAGGCAATCAAACCAATCCAAATGGACTCAAACAGTAAGGTGTCTAGGGTTTGAATGGGTAAAAATAAAGAGGCGCCGGATTGCTTTTGCTTCATCCTTTGGTCATGCCACGTGAGATACAGGGCTTGCAATGCACCCAGTGCCAATAGGCTGTAGGCCAAGATCGAAAGGGTAATGTGTAAGGTCAGTGCCGGTGCAACTTCGACCCGCATTGGGCCCTGACCGGGGTAGACGGTTTGGATCATGAGGGTGAGACCTGCGAGCGGAAAGACCACTTGTGCCAGGTGGTTCATTGGGCGTCGTAGCTGATTGAGCGCGATCACCAAGGCCATGGCAAAGGCTGTGACGCTCAACATGGGCAGCAGGCCTAGGCTTACCGCATCACCTTGAAACAAACTAGTCTTAAGCAAAAAGCCATGACCCAAGCAGGCAACGAGCCCCAGTGTGGTGCTTAAGGTTTCAGGCTTGCTCGTTTGATTGAGATCGCGAACGCGAGTGCGCGCCCGAAGCCCATTCGCGAAATACAAGAAGCCGGTCAGTAGCGCCAGCAGCATAAAGGTCGGAGATGCTTGGAAGCTTTCGCTCATCGTAAGCCCATGTGAGGAGTTCTTGGTCTATAATATCAGCAAGTCGGATTAAACACTGCTGTCACATGATATCTTCTTACGTTGCGCAGGGGTTACCAAGCCAGTTTCGGTCACTTTCATCGTCTTAGGGCGATGGTTGAGCCTGAATTGGCACCCAAGCGCGCCGCAAGGGTCAGAATCGGCTGCCGAATTATTCCCGGTTGTGACGGATCAGTAGCCGGCTTGAACAAGCGCCGCTCAGCAAGGGGATAAGCGACCCAGTTAAAACGGAAGCCGTCCCAGTCGGTCGAGCACAGCCGAGCGGCAAGGGCTGGGCAGCCGGCTAGTGTGGTTAATAAAGGTTTAGGCAATCTAATGTGGCTAATAGAGGTTTAGCCAATAAAGGTTTAGCCAATAAAGGTTTGGCGATGGCGATGGCGATGGCGATGGCGATGGCGATGGTAGCGCTTTTATAATCGGTCGCGCGCCCAAAAGGTCACTGCTTGCAGGCAGATGCCGCCGGCCAAGGCGTTTTGTTAAAGCCCCTCGATGGCGCCGCAACGTTGGGTAAACGGTCAAGCTCGACTGACAGATGAATCAGGTGGGTTCGGGTCCCGATGAATTATTGAGACAAATTTAGCTAAAGGCACAACACTATGTTTGATAATTTAACGCGTCGGGTTAGTACGGCGCTGAGTCAAATTGGCGGCAAAAAAACCTTATCCGAAGACAATATTGCGGAAACCTTACGAGAGGTCCGCCTTGCGTTACTTGAAGCGGATGTCGCCCTGCAGGTCGTTCAGGATTTCCTGGGTCGTGTCCGGCAGCGAGCGGTCGGCTCTGAAGTGGGCACCAGTTTGTCGCCCCGGCCAGGCATTTCTCAAGATTGTGCAGTCCGAACTTGAGGCGACTATGGGGTCGGCCAATGAAGGACTGAATCTGGCTACCACGCCTCCAGCGGTCATTATGATGGCAGGCCTTCAGGGCGCGGGTAAAACCACGACTGCGGCGAAACTTGGGCTATGGCTCAAGCAGCGCGCGGGTAAACAGGTCATGTTGGTCAGCACCGACGTTTATCGCCCAGCAGCGATTCAGCAGTTGCAGACCCTTGCCGAGAGTGCAGAACTTAGCTTTTTTGCCTCATCGGTTGATCAGGCGCCCCTGCAGATTGCAAAAGATGCGTTGTTGGCTGCCAAACGACAGTTTGTTGATGTGCTGATTGTTGATACGGCCGGTCGGCTTGCCATTGACGAGGACATGATGAGCGAAATTGCTCAGTTGCATGGCCACCTAGATCCAGCTGAAACCCTGTTCGTCGTGGATGCAATGACGGGTCAGGATGCGGCCAATACCGCGAAACAATTTGGCGAAGTGTTGCCCTTAACGGGGGTTATTTTAACCAAGGCCGATGGTGATGCACGAGGTGGTGCAGCATTAAGTATGAAACATGTTACAGGAAAGCCAATTAAATATATCGGTGTAGGCGAAACCATCGATGCCTTAGAACTGTTTCACCCGGACCGAATTGCATCCAGAATTCTTGGAATGGGCGATGTGATGTCGCTGATCGAGGAAGCAGAGCAAAAAATCGACAAGGAGAAGGCGACAAAGCTCGCGAAGAAGATCCAGAAGGGGCGTAATTTTGATCTCTCCGATTTTCGAGATCAGATCCAACAGATGAACAACATGGGCGGGTTAACGGGCATGTTGGATAAGCTCCCGGGCATGGGCAATATGGCTGAAACGGCGAAGGCTCGAGTTGATCAGCAAAATTTTGGTCAGCTTGAAGCGATTATCAACTCCATGACGCCGAAAGAACGCAGTTTTCCGGATCTTATTAGTGGCTCACGCAAGCGCAGAATCGCGGGCGGCTCTGGAACTGAGATCCAAGATGTTAATCGTCTGCTCAAGCAGCATAAGCAAATGCAGAAAATGATGAAGAAGCTTGGGAAAAAAGGTGGCATGACGAATATGATGCGCGGGTTGGGCGGTATGATGAATCAAGGGAGTCGCCCATTTTAAAGCGGTGATTCAAATTAAATCCGGTTATTGCGGTGGGCCGTCATTGGCTTTATCCGTCGTTACAGAGGTTTTATTCCGTTGACGATTGACTTACAATAGGCGCCCTTTGCGGCCGGGGCCGGGTTAGCGGCTGGGGTTTAGCAGCAAGATGTTGGTTTTTTGACAGAAACCCTGGGCAACATTAAACGTTCTTAAATGAAGCGCTCTAAAATGAAGCGCTCTAAAAATAAGGTCTGTGAAATGCGCCTGTCTCAGCGAAGGCAAGCCAGTGCACAGAAAATTCGTTAGACATTGAAGTAAGGGTGATGAAAACATGGTTACAATTCGATTAGCACGCGGCGGTACCAAAAAGCGTCCTTTTTACTACGTCAGTATTGCTGACCGTCGCGAAAGCCGCAATGGCCGCTTTATAGAGCGTGTTGGGTTCTTTAACCCGCTGGCAAAGAGCTCAGACGAAAAAATGCGTTTAGACCTCGATCGAATCGATTACTGGACTCGCCAAGGTGCAAAGCCTTCGGATCGGGTCAAGTCGTTGATAAAAGCTTACCGCAAGGTCGTTCAAGTTGAACCTGAAGTGGAAGCTGCGGCTTAAAGCCCGAGATTAATCCATTGCTTGCCCCAGAAGATGCCCTGATCCAAGTCGGATCAATTGTTGGGGTCCACGGGATCAAGGGGTGGATTAAGCTATTCTCTTATACCGACCCCGCTGAGCAAATCCTGAGCTATTATCCCTGGCATGTGCGACAAAATGGTAAGACGGTTGCGATTGAAGTGGCCGAAGTTCGCCAGCAGGGTAAAAAGATCCAAGTCAGACTGAAAGACAATCACGATCGGAATCAAGCTGAGGCCTGGGTCGGCGCGACCATCTGGACAGAAAAAACCTATTTCCCGCAGTTGCCAGAAGGCGAGTTCTATTGGCATGAATTGATTGGTTTAACCGTTGACAATACCGATGGTGAAACCCTCGGGACCGTGGCGCGATTGGTTGAAACCGGCGCCAATGATGTTTTAGTCGTCGAGCCAATCAATGAGAGCATCGATGACCTGCAAAGACTGATTCCCTATGTTGAACCGCAGTTCGTCTTAAAGGTTGATCTTGAAACGCGATCCATCCTCGTCAACTGGTCCAAGGACTACTGATGAAGTTTGCCGTCGTGTCTTTGATGCCCGAAATGTTCGCAGCGATTCAAGACTTTGGCGTGACCCGTCGAGCCTTCGAGCGGGAATTGGTGACATTAACCGTGATTAACCCGCGGACTTTTGCCCAAGACCGGCACGGGACCGTTGATGACCGCCCTTATGGCGGCGGTCCAGGCATGGTACTTAAGGCCGAACCGATGCTGGCCGCGGTCAATGCTGCCAAGGCCCAGCTTGGGGGTACACCACCGGTAGTGCATTTCTCGCCACGGGGGAAACCGCTTGATCAAGCCCTCCTGGCAGAGTGGGTTGCAAGCTATAGCGCGATGATTTTTCTGGCTAGCCGATACGAGGGTTTGGATGAGCGCGTCATTGAGTCTGTTGTCGATCTTGAGGTCAGTGTAGGCGATTTTGTTGTCAGCGGCGGTGAATTGCCAGCGATGATGGCGCTCGATGCGCTGATTCGGTTGCTGCCCGGGGCTTTAGGCGACGAATCTTCAAAAAATGATGAGTCTTTTATTGACGGATTGCTCGAATACCCTCAGTATACGCGTCCTGAAACAGTCGATGGGCGAGCAGTGCCAGAGGTGCTACTCAGCGGTGATCACCAGGCAATCGCGCAGTGGCGGCATCAGCAGTCTTTGATGGTCACAAAATTAAGGCGTCCCGATCTGCTAAAGCGCCGCGGCGTATCAGATCAAGAGGCCCGGTTTCTTGAGACAGCCAGTAAGAAGCCTGAGTAATGAGGAAACGTTATGAACAACAATAAGATCATCCAACAAATTGAAGCGGCTCAGTTGAAGACCGACCTGCCCGACTATGCGCCCGGCGATACGTTGGTGGTTCAAGTTCGCGTGGCAGAAGGTAATCGAGAGCGTTTACAAGCGTTTGAAGGTGTCGTCATCGGCAAGAAAAATCGAGGTTTAAATTCTGCATTCATCCTTCGAAAGATTTCTCACGGTGTTGGCGTTGAGCGAACCTTCCAAGCGCACAGTCCTTTGATTGCGAGTATTACCGTTAAGCGTCGCGGCGATGTCCGTAAGGCAAAGCTGTACTATCTCAGAGAACGAAGCGGTCGCTCGGCGCGAATCAAAGAAAAATTGAATTAAGGTTAGGCGCTGTGAGGCTGGTTCAACTGAATTGGCCTCGGTTCTTATCCCACCTATAACGACTTTCTCCCCGGAAATTGAAGCGTCCCCAGCCCTATAGGTCCTCGTTGCGGCACCTGCGATGAGATGACAGGCAGGGAACCCCCGCGCAGCACCGCTTAGAATGACCTGTCCAGCAACTCTTAATAGCAATGACAGTAAGGCACTGCCCCCGAAGCGAGGCTCAGCCCACAAACCACAAAACTTCTGCCCGTCCTGCCATGCGTTGACATCCGTTCAACCGGCGTTCTTCCTTCTGCCCCGTCAATAGTGCTACATTCGTGTCACAAGCGCTGCGCCACCGGTGGGCTGCGCAGTTCGCTGCTGAGGTGACGCAAAATGAGTCAAACGACACCCGAGGTGAGTATTCGAAGTTATGGGTTTTTAGGATTCCTCACCTTACTCAACGTGATGAACTTTGTTGATCGTCAGCTCTTAGCCAGTTTCTCAAATTATATTGTGCCGGATCTGGGTCTTTCCAATACTCAGTTTGGCTTGCTGACGGGCCTCATTTTCCTGACCTTCTATTCGGTCGCCGGATTGTTCATGGGCACCTTGGCCGATCGGGTCAATCGAACGCGCTTCATTGCGTTGGGGGTTGGGCTCTGGAGTCTTTTAACCGCCGCATCAGGTCTGGCGAAAGGATTTATGTCGTTGGCCGCCCCACGGATGTTAATCGGTGTTGGCGAGTCGATCCTCACACCGACGGCAATGTCTTTGCTGGCCGATCGATTTCCGGCGAGCAGACTCGGGTTTGCATCCGGTTTTTATTATATGGGCGTCCCCATCGGCGTCGGAGTGAGTCTGCTGATTGTTGGGTATATTGGGCCGGTCATTGGTTGGCGCAATTGTTTTTACTTGTTGGGCGGCATTGGTCTTGTGCTGGCGCTTGTGATGTTTTTTTTAAAGGACCCAAAGCGTTCGAATGATGCGGCACAGGCGTCATTGGGCGCCGTGCAGCCAGGATTTGTTGATCTTTTAAAAATATTGTTTGCGGCGCTCAAAGCATCGCCGGCATTAACCTTGACCATTGGCGGCGGGGTGGCTTTTCATTTTATTTTGGGTGCGGCAACCTTTGATCAGTTGTGGTATGTCCAAGAGCGGGGGTTCGACAAAGCCGAAATTGCACAAATCACCGGTTGGATCGGGATTACAGCCGGTATTGCCGGTAATCTCTTTGGCGGACTAGGGGGCGACTATTTCCTGAAAAAAACCGGAGTCGGTCGACCCATGTTCTTGTTTCTGGTAATGCTTATTTTGGCACCTGTGAATATCGCTTATCGTTTGGTTGAACCCGATCACTGGATCTTCTGGCTGGGCGTAGGCGCGGGCTTTTTTCAACTGGGCTGTTTCTATGGCCCGACTTTCTCAACGGTCCAAGAGCTGGTGCCGGAGAACATCAGAGCCACCGTGGTCGCGTTTTATATCTTGCTGTTGAATATGGCGGGTGTGGCCATTGGTGTGAGCCTTGCGGGTATTTACATTGATTACCTGATGGCAATGGGTAGCCCTGAACCCTACACCCAAGCCTTACTCTGGTTCACAGTGATCTCGCTGACCGCAATTCCGCTGTTTTACTTCGCAGGACGGCGCTATGAAAAAGATAAGGCTCGCGTGAATGCCCTTGCGCAGGCCGATTTAAAAGGATGAAGGCAGCGCCGGTTGAATTGGGCATGCTGAGCCCCGAGCACAGTCAACTGCTGGATCTGTATCTCGACAGTATCTGGATGGAAAGAGGGCTTAGTCGCAATACCCTTGAATCCTATGGACGAGACCTGAAGTACTTTGCCCACTGGTTACAAGTTAATGACGAAACGGTACTGGGGGCAAATCGGCAAAAGGTTTTGGCCTATTTGACCCATCGCGTCGACCAAGGGATCACGGCGCGTTCGTCGGCCCGGGCCTTGTCATCCATTCGATCGCTCTATCGATTTTTGGTCCGCGAGGAGCGGATTTCAGAAGATCCAACGCTTCGTATCGAAAACCCTAAATTAGGTCGAAAATTGCCTGAAACCCTGTCGGAAAAAGCGGTCGATGCGCTGCTTTCCGCGCCGAATACCAAAACAGCGGTCGGGTTTCGGGATCGAACGATGCTGGAGTTGTTGTATGCCACGGGGCTTCGGGTTTCCGAATTGGTGAATCTTCGAATGATCGATGTCAATCTTCGCCAAGGGGTCTTAAGGGTGATGGGGAAAGGCGATAAAGAGCGCTTAGTTCCGATCGGCGCGGAGGCCATCGATTGGCTTGAAGCGTTCATTCAAGCTCACCGAGCTGAATTGATGCGCCGATCAGGCCCGAACGAGGTGCTGTTTCCCAGTAATCGCGGTCGGGCGATGACCCGACAAGCCTTTTGGTATCTGATCAAACGACATTCTGCTCAGGCGGGCACGGGTCTTTCTTTGTCGCCGCACTCCTTGAGGCATGCCTTTGCGACCCATCTGCTCAATAATGGGGCGGACCTGCGGGTTGTGCAGCTTTTGTTGGGCCACAGTGATCTGTCCACAACACAGATTTATACCCACGTTGCCAAGCACCGAATGCAAGCTCTCCACGCTGAACACCATCCTCGGGGTTAATCCGTTTGTTGCTGTCCTTGCAGATGAACTAAACTATGGCTTTAAGACAGGGGTTTTTAAATGAACGCGTCCAAAAGAAGCAGGCAGCCGACGGCTGGGTTACCCACATTAACCTGGTTTAGAGTAGGGCTGTGTTTAATGAGCCTGTGGGGCGTGAGCAGTCAGGCTGATGTGCTGGAAACACTGCAAGCGCAGTTAAAGACCAGCAATCTCCCGATTGAATCAATCGCTGACTCCGAGGTGCCTGGATTATTCAGTTTGAAATTGTCGGACGGCACGACCTTGTTGACGGACGCGACGGGCACTTACTTCATTCAAGGGGACATTTATCAGAAGACCAACGGTCGTATGGTGAACCTCTCGGAGCAAGAACGGAGTGATTCAAGAAAAGCGTTGATTGACGGTTTGGACGAAGCGCAAATGGTGGTCTTTGCGCCGCCCGCAGCCAAATTAAAAACAACCATCACGGTGTTTACCGATATTGATTGTGGTTATTGCCGGAAATTGCATCAGGAAGTGCCTGAGTTAAATCGCCTGGGGATTGCGGTCCGATATTTGGCTTATCCGAGAGCGGGCATTGACTCGGCCAGTTTTGATAAAATCGTCTCGGCCTGGTGCGCACCGGACCAAAAGAAGGCGCTGACCGTAGCCAAGGCGGGGGAGCCGATTCCATCCAGGACTTGTGATAACCCGGTTAAAATGCATTTTGAATTGGGCGAATTGGTGGGTGTCACGGGGACACCGTCGATTGTATTTGAGGATGGGCGATTGCTCCCGGGATATTTGCCGGCCGCACGGTTGGCGGCCCAGCTCGGCTTGCCAACTGATTCTTGAACCTCTTCATGAAAATAGTGTCTCAGAAAGCGTCACCATGGGTGACGCATCAATCCCACTTGATTAAACTGTCGCGCATTTCCTGAAGGCAGTCCCAATGGCAGAGTTTCAAAGAATCCAGCGACTTCCCCCTTATATTTTTGGCATCACCGATGCGTTAAAGCGGGATGCTCGGGCAAGAGGGGAGGATATTATTGATTTTGGGATGGGCAATCCTGATCAGCCAACGCCGCCCCATATCGTTGAAAAATTGGTTGAGACCGTGAACCGAGGTGATACCCACCGCTACTCTCAGTCGAAAGGTATTCCCAGACTTCGTCAGGCCATTTGTAATTGGTACCAAACCCGCTATGGGGTCAGTTTGGATCCGGAATCCGAAGCCATTGTCACGCTAGGCTCGAAAGAAGGCTTGGCGCATCTCGCGATGGCCATTTTAGGACCGGGAGATTCTGTTTTGGTGCCGAACCCCTCCTACCCGGTGCACCCTTATGGCTTTGTGATCGCGGGCGCAGATGTCAGGCACGTGCCCTTGACCGAAGATGTGGATTTCTTTTCTGAACTTGAACAGGCCATCTTCAATACCTGGCCTAAGCCGAAGGTGCTGGTTCTAAATTTTCCGGGGAACCCCACAGGGCATTGTGTTGATCTTGAATTTTTCGAACGGGTTGTCGCCATCGCGAAAGCCCATGATTTGTGGGTCGTGCAAGACCTAGCCTATGCTGATCTGGTGTTCGATGGCTATAAGGCACCCTCGATCTTGCAGGTTGATGGCGCCAAAGACGTGGCGGTCGAATTTTTTACCCTGTCTAAAAGTTATAATATGCCAGGCTGGCGAGTTGGCTTTTGTGTGGGCAATGAGGTCTTGGTGGGTGCGCTGGCTCGGATTAAGTCTTACTTGGACTATGGGAGCTTTACCCCAATCCAGGTTGCTGCAATCACAGCGCTTGAAGGCGACCAAAGCTGCGTTGAGGAAACGCGGCTGATCTATAAGCGACGTCGAGATGTCTTGTGTGAAGGTTTGAACGCCGCGGGTTGGCAGGTAACACCCCCGAAGGCAACGATGTTTGTTTGGGCAAAAATCCCTGAGCGATTCCGATCTCTAGGCTCTTTAGAATTTGCAAAGCTTATGATCACTGAGGCAAAAGTTGCGGTATCGCCTGGCATTGGTTTTGGTCAATACGGCGATGATTACGTTCGCTTTGCGCTCATTGAAAACGAACACAGAACCCGGCAAGCCTTACGAGGCATCAAACGTTTACTGGCTAAATGATAATTAGTGAGTCTGTCGCTTAAGGAGTCTACCGTGAAGATCGCTATCTGTGGTGCTGGAACTGTCGGACGCGGTGTCACCGAGATTCTGAAAGGCAATCAGGCATTGATCGCAGCGCGCACGGGCGGCTCAATTGAGATTGTGGTTGTGGCGTCACGTTCGGCGCCCAAGGATGAGGTTTTCGAAGGCCTTGCCTACACCGCTGATATCCTGTCAGTTTGCGCGCGCAAAGAGATCGATGTGGTGGTTGAATTAATGGGTGGCACAACGGATGCCAAGACGCTTATAGAGACGGCGCTGGGCGCAGGTAAATCCGTGGTGACCGCTAATAAAGCGCTGATTGCGGAATATGGCGATGCACTCTTTGCGCTCGCAGCTGAACATAACGTTCAGTTATTGTATGAGGCTGCCGTCGCTGGCAGCATCCCAATCATTAAAGTCATTAAAGAAAGCCTGGCAGGTAATCGAATTTCTTGGCTGGCAGGTATTATCAATGGCACCGCCAATTTTATCCTGACAGAGATGGCCTCAACGGGACCAACGAGAACCTTCGATGCGGTCTTGCAAGAAGCCCAAGCTTTAGGCTATGCCGAAGCCGATCCAACCTTCGATATTGAAGGGATTGATGCCGCTCATAAGTTAACGATCCTTTCGGCGCTTGCCTTTGACCAGCCGCTCAGACTCGATCAGGTTCAGGTCGAAGGTATCTCATCGCTTGATCCTGCAGATTTCAAATTTGCGCGAGAACTTGGCTACAAGATTAAACATCTTGGTGTCGCGCGCTGCCAGGATGGACATCTTGAGATGGCGGTGCATCCTTGCTTTGTGCCGAAGTCCGCTATTTTGTCTCAGATTGATGGCGTTAAAAATGCGGTCGTGGTCTGCGGTGATGCTGCGGGTGAGATCCTCTGCGCGGGCGCAGGCGCGGGTGCAGGACCCACCGGGAGCGCGGTCGTTTCAGATTTGATAGATTTGGCCAGAGGTTCGGCCGTCGCCAGTCGTTCAAAGGCGCGAGACGGTGTCATGGCGTCGCTACCGGTCAGGCCCGCAGCGGAGGTTGCATCAGGCTACTATTTGCGGATTAAGGTTGAGGATCAACCGGGCGTCATGTCTGCAATTACCTCGATTTTAGCCCGGCGCACGATATCTTTAGATAAAATACTCCAAGAAGATATTGCGCCCAATCGATCCTTTATCGCCCTGGTGACAGATCCGATTCAGCACGGCGTGATCATGGATGCCATCACTGAACTCCAAAGCATGGCGTCTGTTATTGCGCCCGTTCAATCGATCCGAGTTTTTCGTTAGCTCGTGACCATCGAACTCGTTCGGCGGCTGGGTAAAACGGCAACCGACCCCATCAATCTTGAGGCATTACTTTCGGTTCGCGGTATTGCCGCAGGGTCCGAGGCAATCTATGCATTGGCCGGGTTGGTCCCACCACAATCCATGAAGGGATTAGGCCCCGCGGCAACCCTTGTGTTAGCCGCCATTCAGCAGCAATCGCGAATCTTGATTATTGGTGATTATGATGCGGATGGCGCAACCAGTGTTGCACTGATGGTCGAAGGCCTAACGCTGCTTGGGGCTCGCCAAGTCGACTATTTAATCCCAAACCGGTTTGAGTATGGCTATGGTTTAAGTCCTGAGTTGGTGGATCTTGCGCTGACCCTGCGCCCAGAGCTGATCATCACGGTCGATCAAGGCATTGTTAGTTTTGAAGGGGTTGCCGCAGCGAAGGCCGCCGGCGTTGGCATAGTCGTGACGGATCATCACTTGCCGGGTCAAGGCTTGCCGGCTGCCGATGCGATTGTGAATCCCAATCAACGGGGCTGTGAGTTCCCGAGTAAGGCGCTAGCGGGCGTTGGGGTTGCCTTTTACTTACTCATTGCCACCCGGGCACTTTTGGCAAGAAGCGCGCCGGAAGTCAACGCTCGGACGAACCTCGCTCAGCTCCTGGATTTAGTGGCGCTTGGCACCGTTGCAGATCTGGTTCCGCTGGATGACAACAACCGCCGTCTGGTTCAATCCGGGATCAATCGCATTCGAGCGGGCAAGGCAAGACCAGGGATTCAGGCGCTGATTGACATTTCAGGTTTGGATTGCCGCGTGTTGACCACGACCCAGCTTGCTTTTAACGTTGCGCCCCGGCTTAACGCAGCAGGCCGTCTTGAGGATATGTCGCTGGGGGTTGCCTGTTTGCTATCGACAACCGAGACTGCTGGTGCTTCGGCGGCGCGACTGGACACGCTCAACCGGGCGCGTCGGGAGATCGAGCAGTCGATGCAGGTCCAGGCCGCTGAATTACTGTCGGATCTGAGCAAAGCGCAGGATCCAGCACAATTTGGTATCAGTCTTTATGATTCGAGATGGCACGAAGGCGTTGTGGGTATTTTGGCCTCAAGGGTGCGCGCGCAATGCGCAAGACCCGTGTTTGCGTTTGCCGCCGCTTCAAATGGTTTGCTCAAAGGATCTGGAAGATCCATTGATGGCTTGCAACTGCGGGATTTATTGGCAGAGATCGATGCAGACCGACAAGGCTTGTTACAAAAATTTGGGGGTCACGCGATGGCCGCTGGCGTCACCATTCGGCAGGAAGATTTCCCTGAGTTTGCGACCCAATTCAATTTGTTTTCAAAAAAGCATTTGGGAAATCGGGATCTGAACGAGCAAATTCTATCGGAAGGCTTGGCGCCAAGCTTCGATCTTGAAAGCGTCTCGGGTCTCGTCCGAGATCATCCGTGGGGCCAAGGGTTCCCAGAGCCGATCTTTGATGAAGTGCTCGAAATTGTTGAACAGAAAGTGTTAAAAGGGGCCCATCTAAAACTGAAGCTGTTAAGTGCGCGATTTCCGGCGTTGTTGGACGGCATTTATTTTAATCAGGACCGGGTGATTGATCGTCGGAATGTCCGGTTTGCTTTTAAGCTGGATGTGAACCGGTATCGCGGGGTTGATCGGGTCCAGCTTTTGATGGTCCATTGCTGGCCGTAGTCGCGGTGAACGATGGCTGGGTGGCAAGGCATGGTTTACAATAGGTCGGGCCGCGGTTTTAAACCGAGCCGAAAGGTGGTGGCTAGAAGTTAGCGCTGGTGGCCTCAGCCTTGAGCAAAACCTCATTAGAAGCATCATCATGATTGAAAGTAACGCGCTCTTTGCGAAAATAAAAGATAGCCAGAATCGAACGCAGGTTCTTCGGGGGTACCTTTGACTATGATGAACGCAAAGACCGCCTCGCAGAAGTTGAGCTAGAGCTCGGTGATTCAAACGTCTGGGACGATCCTGAAAAGGCTCAGAGCCTTGGCAAAGAACGATCCTCACTCGAAGCGATTGTTCTCACGATAGATACCCTCGAAACCGGCTTGGTTGATGTTGCAGACCTGCTTGACCTTGCTCAGGAAGAAAGTGACGAAATGTTTGCTGAGGCGGGGTCAGATCTTGAGGTGTATCTCGCAGACTTAGGCAAGCTGGAATTTCAACGCATGTTTTCTGGGGCGATGGACCCCAACAGCGCCTACCTCGAGATTCAATCTGGGTCTGGTGGCACCGAAGCACAAGATTGGGCGGATATGTTGCTCCGGATGTACCTGAGATGGAGTGAGAGTAAGGGCTTTAAAGCAGAAATTATTAGAATGTTCAGCCGGGGATGTTGCTGGCATTAAAAGCGCCACCGTTGAAGTGACTGGCGAATACGCCTTTGGTTGGTTGCGCACTGAAATTGGGGTTCATCGGTTGGTGCGCAAATCGCCGTTTGATTCAGGAAACCGTCGCCACACATCCTTTGCCGCAGTGTTCATCTCCCCAGAAATTGACGACAATATAGAAATTGACATCGACCCATCTGATGTTCGCACCGATACTTACCGGGCATCGGGTGCCGGCGGGCAGCACATCAACAAAACGGATTCTGCAGTGCGACTTACTCATGCCCCCACCGGTGTGGTGGTGCAAAGCCAGAGCCAGCGATCGCAACACCAAAATCGTGACAAATGTTGGCAGATGTTGCGTGCTAGACTTTACGAATTAGAAGTCAGCAAACGCCAAGAGGCTGCTCAGGCGACTGAAGACAATAAATCTGATATTGGCTGGGGCAGTCAAATCCGATCCTACGTATTGGATGACGCGCGCATTAAAGACCTGCGCACGAACATAGAGACGCGCAATACGCAGGCAGTATTAGATGGAAAATTAGACCAATTTATTGTCGCATCGCTAAAAGCGGGGCTGTAAATTCTACAATAATTAAGACACCCATAACCAAAATAGACAGGGTACACATGACTGATCAACACGACGAAAACAAACTCATTGCCGAACGCCGTGCAAAACTTGATGAACTGCGAACGCATGAAGGTCCAACCTTTCCTAACCAGTTCCAGCCACTCCACAGTGCAGACCAACTGCAAGATGGCTTTGGTGAGCAAACCAAAGAACAGTTGGAGACATTGGCTAAGGTTGTTTGCATTGCTGGGCGAGTGATTCGTAATCGCGGTGCTTTTATTGTCGTGCAAGACAGTTCGGGTCAAATTCAGCTGTATGTGACCAAAGAGGCACGTCCCTTCGCTAAGTCATTAGACTTGGGCGACATTGTGGGTATTACCGGTGTACTGCATAAGTCAGGTAAGGGCGACTTATATGTGCAAATGGACGAATATTTACTGTTGACCAAGGCGCTGCGGCCACTACCGGATAAGTTTCATGGTCTTGCTGACCAAGAAATGCGTTATCGTCAGCGCTATGTTGATCTTATTGTGAATGAAGAATCCCGCAATACCTTCATTATTCGCACACGTGTGGTCGAAGCCATTCGTCAGTACCTTATTAAGCGCGAGTTCATGGAGGTAGAAACTCCCATGATGCAGGTGATACCTGGTGGTGCCTCAGCCCGTCCCTTTATTACCCATCACAATGCCCTAGACCGTGATATGTACCTGCGGGTTGCCCCAGAGCTTTACCTTAAACGGTTAGTTGTGGGTGGCTTTGAGCGTGTGTTTGAAATTAATCGAAATTTCCGTAACGAAGGCTTGTCTACGCGCCATAACCCAGAATTTACCATGCTAGAGTTCTACTGGTCCTATGCTGACTATCGCGACCTTATGGACTTAACCGAAGGTATGTTACGCCACATTGCTGAGTCTGTGCTGGGTAACAGCAAAGTCACCTATCAAGGTAGCGAATTTGACTTTGCTCAACCGTTTAAACGCATCTCGGTATTTGACTCCATTTTGCACTATAACCCAGACCTTAAAGCAGATCAGTTAGCCGATGAAACAGGTGCTCGCGCCATTGCTGAAAATCTTGGCATTCCACTGAAGCCTTATTATGGATTAGGCAAGGTGCAAATTGAAATTTTTGAAAAGACCGTAGAAGACCGATTAGATCAGCCTACCTTTATTACGCATTATCCCGCTGAGGTTTCCCCCTTAGCCCGTCGTAACGACCTCGACCCATTTGTTACTGATCGTTTTGAATTCTTTGTTGGTGGTCGTGAAATTGCTAATGGATTCTCAGAACTTAATGATGCCGAAGATCAAGCTGAGCGTTTCCTAGCTCAAGTCGCTGAGAAAGATGCGGGTGACGATGAAGCCATGCATTATGACGCAGATTACATAGCGGCGCTTGAATATGGCATGCCACCTACGGCGGGTGAGGGCATTGGTATTGATCGCTTGGTCATGCTGTTTACCGATGCGCCTTCGATTCGTGATGTGTTGTTGTTTCCGCACATGCGCCCCGAAGCTAAATAGCTTTTTGGTCCAATTGTGGCTCAATCTATTTGGCAAGATGCACACCTAGACCAGCTTGATGAGGGCTGGCTTAGGGTGTTGCAACCTTGCTTACAGCTGCCACAAGTTGAACGATTGGCTACCTTTCTTCAAATTCAGTTAGATCAGCAGATTAAGGTGTTACCGGCTCAAAAAGATTGGTTTAACGCCTTTAAACTAACGCCATTTAAGCAGGTCAAAGTCGTGATTTTGGGTCAAGACCCATATCATGGAGTGGAGCAGGGCTTACCCCAAGCTCATGGGTTGAGCTTTTCCGTAAATGAAGGTGTTAAAACGCCCCCATCCTTGCGCAATGTGCTAAAAGAGTTACATGCTGATTTAGCCATTCGGTCAGCCACCCATGGCGATTTAAGCCAATGGGCACAGCAAGGGGTGCTCATGTTGAACACAGTGCTCACTGTCGCACAGAGTCAAGCGGGGGCCCACCAAGGTCAGGGATGGGAAAGTCTGACGGATGAGGTGATTAGGGCGCTCAATAAGCAACGATCAGGCCTCGTGTTTTTGTTGTGGGGCAAACCTGCACAAAATAAAGCGGCTCTTATTGACGCTAAAAAACATTGTGTACTTAAAGCCGTTCATCCATCACCTTTATCGGCCTATCGAGGCTTCTTAGGCTGTGGCCACTTTTCTAAAACTAATGTCTATTTAGTAGAGCAGGGCCTCAACCCTATCGATTGGCAACGCACGCCAATCGACGCATCAGCAAGCCAAATTCAATTGTTGTGATGGTTTTTAGGTGATCTATCAAGGGTGACTTCATCAAGCGTCCATGGTCACCAATGACTCGCGGTAAAAATTCACGCCATGACCTGCAATACAAGGGCTAAACCCGCTGATGCAGCCAAAACTGGGGCGATGCCCCAATGTCTTTTAAGTAGTAAGTAAGCACACGCTAAGGTGAGTCCAACGACAGGCCAATCCAGGCTTAGCACATCAGGTGTCCAAAGCATCAACCACCCAAACTTGTGAAGTTCTACACGAGTAAAAAATACATGTAAGCCAAACCAAACCGATAAATTTAAAATAACACCAACAACAGCCGCTGTAATACCGACTAACGCACCTTTTAATCGGGGTTGATGGTTGATCCATTCGATGTAAGGAGCACCAGAAAATATCCACATAAAACAAGGGATAAAGGTCACCCAAATAGCCACTATTGCGCCATAAATGCCCATCACCCAACTATGGTGGCCACCCTCTTGAAATGCGGCTAAATAGCCAACAAATTCAGTTACTAAAATGAGGGGCCCAGGCGTCGTTTCTGCTAAACCCAAACCGTCCATCATTTGCCCAGCACTAAGCCAGCCGTGAGTGACCACAACATCTTGGCCCATATAAGCTAATACTGCATAAGCTCCCCCAAAGGTGACAATAGCCAGCTTTGAAAAAAACCAGCCGATGTCACTTAATATTTGGTCTGGTCCTAGTGCCCACATTAATAAAAACTGTGGCAGTAGCCAAAGAGTTAACCAAAAGGTGAGGGTCTTAATGGTTTGGAAAAAAGGTGGGTGGCTCTTGTTGACGAGGCTGCTATCCAAATGACTTTTAAAACGCAAAAACCCATAGGTGGCTGCCAACAATATAATTAGGGGAAAGGGTAACGCTAAAAAGAAAATTGAAATAAAAGACACTAAAGCTAATAGCCAATGCTCAGCGCCTTTGAGAGCTTTTTTAGATACCCGTAACAAGGCTTCAATGACAATCACAACCACAGCAGCCTTAACGCCCCAAAAAAGGCTTTCAACCCAGGAGATATTGCCAAAAGATGCGTAGATCATGGCGAGCACTAAAACCACAACTGCTCCAGGTATGACGAACAACAGACCAGCTGTCATTCCCCCCCGCCAACCGTGTAAACGCCAACCTACATAGGTGCCCAGTTGCATTGCCTCTGGGCCTGGTAGGAGCATACAAAAACTAAGGGCGTTTAAAAATTGGGCTTCGCTTAACCATTTTTTTTGTTCCACCACAATCCTGTGCATTAAGGCTATTTGTGCGGTAGGTCCACCAAACGACAATAAGCCAATTTTTGCCCATGCACGGGTTGCCTCATTAAAGGAGACTTGCTTGGTATCATGGTGATGCGCCATCGCTCTGTGCCTTTTTGGATTGGTGAACCTAACATGAGTGGTTATCACAGAAAATAGAGGGTTGTGTATACACGCTACTTTTCCAATGATGGAAACTTTACTTAAGCTACCTCAACGGCCTTTCTCTGGCAATTAAAAAGACTAAACCAGAGTCTGCCAGGTTTAACTCAAACTCACTCAATGCGTATAATGTAAACCTGCTAAGCTAATACTTAAATCAACGTAGGGTTTAAAAATGACAGACACACTAGCGTATCGCGGTTGGCTTTATTCCGTACTTATCGCCATTGATCAACTTGGTAATGCCTTAGCTGGTGGTTATGCAGATTCAACTATTTCTGCCCGCGTGGGCTACAACGTTCGACATGCGGCCCCTGAGAGGCAAAACTATTGGCGCCTATTAGAGGGCATCATTAATTATACATTCTTACCTTTGGATGGTCCCGATCATTGCTACCAAGCTTACTTGGCAGGTAATCAGACCTACTACCGAGATGGTAGCGACTTAATGCGGGTCATCTTGAGTAGTTTAATTATTTTCAATGCCATCCCCATTGCCATAGTCACTCGTGTTGTGGCTTGGCACAGAAATCGTCATCAAAATTAAGACTAACTCTGCTGTGTCTAGGTCAAGCTAGCCCTTTTTAAGTTAACCGTGTTTAAGCTAACCGTATTTATGCAAACTCTAGGTTAAACCCAATTAAAAGCGCTCAGCCACGCGCAGCGACTAAAGCCTGCATGCTGGTTTCATTGGATGGGGTTGATGAATACATAATCTTGCCTTAGGTAGTTGCGCAAATGAGCATTAGCTATGAGCTTCTTAGATGCCTTGTGTGCCAAAGCCTCATCAGAGAAGATGTAGTTATTAGTGTGAGCAATGTCCCTCCAAGAATAAGTTTTCCCTGGCGCGAGATTGAGCCTAATACGGGCAAGTTTTTGAGTTAACAATAATTTGGTGATTGAGACGATGTCATCGACGTGTATTAAATTCACCTCTTTATTGGCGTTTTTGATGCGGCCCTTGATAAGCCAGTTTATGGGGCTTCGATCAGGGCCCGCAATACCACAAAGAGTTAACAGGCAAGCCCCCTGTTGCCGATAGTTTTCTTCCGCCAAGGCGCGGGCTTTAGTGCGGTCAATAGCACTCATTTCGTCAATCACTTGTCCTTCAAACTTATGCTCGTAGACTGAGGTGGTTGAATAAATAAAGACTTGTTCACAGCGCTGTTTGAGAAACGTGAAAAAACGGTTTTCTAAGTCACTATTGCAGCAAGCAAAAGTCCACAAAACTTGCTTGGATGTTGGAATGTTGTGCCATGATGTCTGATCGTCTAATTGGAAATAAATGTGTTCATCAAGGGTTGGTGTGCGACTCGTTATTCGAGCGTTACTATGGTTTGCATACAGGCGCGAACCGCAGTAGCCATTGCCTAATATAGTCAGCTCACATATAGGTGCGTTCATGGTTAATCCTATGCTTAATCTTGTGCTTAATCTGAGGCTTAATAAAAGCCAAGTCCTGGCTTAGTTGATTAAGCCCTGCCTCACTGAGTGGTAGGTTTTGTTGCAAATGCTATCTACATTATTGACTGGGGCGCATCAAAGCGCATGGGATTAAAGTTTGATGCGTTCAAAAACTTGCGGGTCAATTTCGTAGGGCAAAGGTGACAAAGAAATAATGCTCTTGTCTTGTTCATGCAAATGTAGTTCTTCTGCTTGCGCCTCTGTGCGATTAATGACTGCGGTAAACCTGTAGGTGTGCTCTCCATTAGGCGCTGCACTGGTGATGCGACCCACATTTTTACGCTTATTAGCATCAATTTGTTGGCCCACCATCACGGCTTGACTTGAATGGACCTGGCCAATAAATAAGTGACGCTTTAATTTGCCTAAATACTGCATGCGCGCTACAATTTCTTGGCCCGTATAACAGCCTTTTTTAAAATCGATAGCCCCTGTGGCCTGTAAATTAAGCATTTGTGGAACGTAGCTGTCACTGATATCTGGCGTGACATACATCAGCCCTTGATCAATTTGTAGCGTTTCCCATGCATTGACTTCAGCTAAGCTTGCGCGTTGTTCCAATAACCTTATGACCTGTGCTTTATCTTCTGGGCGACAATAAGCAATAAATTCACTAGTCTCTGATTGCATGCCCCAAGCTAAGCTGCTTTCATTTTGAATGCTACCAAGGTAACTGTTTGGCGCTGAACCAAAGGCCTCTGTTATACATTTGGTTGCAGCGTCCCCCCAGATGGCGAAACGACACCAAGTTGCGCTACTGTCGTGCAGTTCGGCTTTAGAGAATACAATATACTTAGCTAAAGCTTGTTGTACACTGGGCACTATGCTCAAGGGCATATGGAGTAACAAGGTGTCGGCATGGGCTACCAAATCGAAGTTGGCAATAACGTTACCTTTAGGGGTACAGTAAGCGCCTGCTTGCCCCTGTGATGGAGTAACTTTATTGACGTCACATGTGATCTGGCCTTGCAAAAACGTCTGGGCATCTTGGCCAGTTAAACTGACACTACCAAAATGATCTAATGGGCAAAAATAGGTTTGTTTCATGGTCTTTAATGATCTAAATAGGGATGCCTAGCAGGCATGTTTTTGCGCTTTGCGCTAACATAGCACTCTGCCCCCTATGGTATGGGTTACAACGGAGGAATTCAATGTTGAATGCGACAGAATTAAAGCGACAAGTATGGCACAGTCGCCGTGGCATGTTGGAATTAGATGTTTTGCTGGGACCGTTTGCGGCTCATGCACTCCCTTTAATCAGTGCTGATCAGCAGCAAGTCTATGTGCGTTTGCTGAGTCAGCAAGATCCTGATTTATTTACTTGGTTTATGGGTCATGCCCATAGTGATGATGAAGAGTTAGCGGCGATGGTTCAGCAAGTGAAAGACTATGCTCAGTCGAGCCAAATTCCAGCTTAAGGCTTCAATCCATCTAACTTACTACGCGATCATAGTTTGGATTGGGTTAAGTCTTTGCAGTATAGGAATTTTGCGCGAGTTTTGGCTGATACTGGCGTATTTTTTATGGACGGGGTCAGTCATTGGTGGCTGGGTCTGGCGCTACGCTTGGCTCAATGCCGGCACTAGTGTGGTGGCAATGAGATGGACGCCTGATGAATTTTGTTGTTATTTAAAAAATGGTCAGCAGGTACAGGGTCAGTTGATGGCTAAGTCTGGTTTTAACCCTTACTTCATCACCCTGCATATCGCAGTGGCTGGAGGCGGCCAGTTTTGGTGGCCCTTAATGATTGATAGTGGTCCAGTCAATGAGCTGCGTAAACTCAGAGTATTTGGTCGCTGGTATCAGCAAATCCCTATTGCCAATCGAAGTTAGTTGGCGTCAAAATGGTGTTACGGGCAACGGGCAAGGAATTTGGGTAGTCTAAGGTGAAGTGTAATCCTCGACTTTCTTTGCGTTGCTGGGCGCTATGGATAATGATTGAGGCGACTAAGGCTAAATTACGCAGTTCTATCAGGTCACCACTGATACGATAGTTACTGTAAAACTCATCTATTTCACTTAATAACATTTCGACGCGGTGCTGGGCCCTCGTCAAACGTTTGTCCGTTCGTACTATACCCACATAATCCCACATAAAACGCCGTAATTCGTCCCAATTATGGGAGATGATCACGTCCTCATCGGAGTCCTTCACTTGGCTTTCATCCCAGGCTGGAATAAGCTCATCTAATGCCGCTTGGCTCCAGTTGGTTTCGATGTGCCGAGCCGCAGCGTGGCCATAGACAAAACATTCCAACAATGAATTACTCGCCAAACGATTGGCGCCATGCAAACCAGTAAATGCTGTTTCACCCACGGCATATAGTCCATCAATATCGGTCATACCATCTTGGTTAGTAATAATGCCACCGCAGGTATAATGGGCTGCAGGAACCACGGGAATGGGATCCTTAGCGATGTCTATACCAAGGTCCATGCAACGTTGGTATATGTTGGGAAAGTGGGATTGCACAAAATCTCGTCCTCGGTGACTGATGTCGAGATAAACACAGTCATCGCCTAGACGTTTCATTTCATGGTCTATGGCTCGGGCAACAATATCCCTTGGCGCTAACTCTAAGCGGTCATCAAAGCGATGCATAAAAGGCTCACCATCGGCGAGCACTAGTTTGCCCCCTTCACCACGAATGGCCTCTGAAATTAAAAATGACTTTGCTTGAGAATGATACAGGCAGGTCGGGTGGAATTGATTAAATTCCATGTTAGCCAATCGACAACCGGCCCGCCAAGCCATGGCAATGCCATCACCGGATGAACCGTCTAAGTTACTTGTGTAAAGGTATACCTTACTCGCACCTCCTGTTGCCAAAATCACACAGGGGGCTTTAAAGGTATTCACATGGCCAGTTTTTTGATCCAGCACATAGGCGCCC
>CAJJAX010000030.1 GCA_905182155.1 uncultured Pseudomonadales bacterium | reverse complement strand
ATTCTTTGATTTAGAATGTGCTGACGCACAAACAGTGTTTGCGATGGGTGCCGTCTTTCGAGAGTACTCCCCCCCTACACGCTCGGAATGCGGAGTCGGTGAAGAAGCTACTACCGACTCTGGAAAACTGGGGAAATGCGGCACAGTTCATTTGAGGACATAATGCGATCGCTCATGATGTGCCGATAATTCGAAACCTCGGTTATCGCGATTTCCCGGAAGATAGGGTGTTGGACACTTTATATCTCTCGCCGCTAGCGTTTCCCAAGAAGCCATACCATGCCTTAACCAAGGACGGAAAAATCTGTGGCGAGACGCGCAACAATCCGGTGCAAGATAGCCGATATTGTGCTGAGGTCCTGAAGGATTGCCTAAAGCAATTTGAGGGGGCCAGTCTGGCCGACCTCGAAATCTATTGGCTCGCATTTCATCTAAGTGGCATGGCGGGAATGGCGAAGCTGTTTGAGCAATTGGCGAAAGCATCTGCCTCGACCTTGGAACTGGGCTCTGAATCTGCTGGCCAAGCAATGCTACTCACGCATTTCAAGTCGCAAAATAGAGGGCGCTGCTGCCTGGGGTCGATCAGGGTGCTGGAAGGTAAAGATGGTCCATCGTATTAGCTTACATTCATGCTTGGCTAAAAGTTGCTGAAGGGGAATCAGTGCTCCTGTATTGGCTCTGCCGAGAGATCCCACGCTTACGCCCCTACCTAAAGAATCTACGACAAGTGCCCTGCAACTCCCCGGAGTGTGGCTATTGCGTCGAAATGCATTCGCCGACTAAGGCACTGCAGAAGTATTTCGGATTTGAGAGTTTTCTGGCAAAACCTGCGCTGATTACGCAACCCGACAGGAGCTTACAGGAAGAGATCGTATCGACAGCAATGGCTGGTCGCTCACTACTCGGCATCTTACCTACCGGCGGCGGGAAATCGCTCTGCCGAACGAATCAATCACGCCTCAGGATCAAACGCAAAAGCCCGGTTACCCAAAAACCGTTCTAGTCCGCGCTGCGCTTCCTGGTTGAACCTGGCAAACCCAAAAGCACGTCATCCGAGAAACCTTTAGGAAAACATTCCATGCAGCGGCACTGCTGAGTCGCGAGCAACCAATGACCGGCCCTTTCTTCTGGAATCTTGAAACTGGGCACGCTTTCATGCCGAACCCCTCCGACGCCCGGACAGGTCTTTGAAGACCCTGACTGAAACCATCATCAGTCGACCCCATTGTCTCGAGTCTCCGCGCTTTTGCGCTATCATTCACCCTGACAGCTGCGCATCCTGACGTTGATTCAGCGCACCGATCACAATCGGGTATAATCAATCCGAAGCTAGAGGACGACGCCCTTGGATATCCGACAAAATATGAAACGCATCATGGAGGCAGAGGCTGCGGCGATCCGGGACATTTCGGTCACTGAAGCTTTTGAGACCGGTGTGCAACTGCTCATGGACACGCCAGGGCGGGTCATTGCAACCGGGATCGGTAAAGCGGGTTTTATCGCCAGAAAGTTTGCGGCGACGCTCGCCTCAACCGGAACCCCAGCTTTTTTTATTCATCCAGCAGAAGCCGGTCACGGCGATTTGGGCATGGTCACCGACAATGATGCGATTGTCGCGTTTTCAACCAGCGGCAAATCTAATGAGGTCATCCAAACCCTACAGATCGCGCGACAACTGGGCGTGTCCCGAATTATTGGCGTCACATCCCACCCAGAATCGCCGATGCGACGCTTCTGCGAGGTTATCTTAGACATGGGCTCAGATTTAGTAGAGCCTTGTCCACTCAAGCTCACGCCAAGTGCCTCAATTGCCGTGATGCTGGCCATCAGCGATGCCGTTGCGCTGACCCTCATGGAGCTAAAAGCTTTTACCAAGGAAGACTACGGCCGTCGACATCACAGCGGCTACCTCGGCAGTATCACCCGGCCAACAGATTAACCCGATTCAATCGAACCCGCAGAGTCACTATGCAGTCCCTGGACCCAAAAGATCTTGCTAAGCATTATATCGAGGCTACTCGTGAAACCGTTTCGGCCTTATCCGGGCAGCCCAAAGTACTTGGCCTGATCGCAAGCAAGGACGAGCCGTCCTTGGCCTACGCCCGCGCAACCCAACAACGGTTCCTCGAAACCGGTATGGCTTATGAACTCAAACGGGTTAAACGCTTGGATTTAGAAGCCGCCATCGAGGCCGCCAACCTGGACCCGTTGATCCATGGCATCTTTATTTACTTCCCCATTTTTGGCAACCAACAAGATGCCTATCTTCGTAACCTGGTTCATTTCAGCAAGGATGTGGAGGCTGGCAGCCAGTACTGGACCCAAAAACTCTACGCCAATGAACGCTACGCACGAATCGGTGATGTTCTGAAAAAGGCCGTTCTGCCCTGCACGCCGCTAGCGGTCGTAAAGTTATTGCTCGAACTTGACGTCTACGCCAAAGCCGGCCCCTCAAATACGCAGCCGCTCGTCGGGAAAACGGTGACGATTTTTAATCGCAGCGAGGTGATCGGACGACCTTTGGCGATCATGATGTCGAATGATGGCGCGCGAGTGATTTCTTTTGATGAATTCGGCCCACTCCGATTTGAAAATGCCGAGGTTCATGAAATCGACATCAGTCGCGCCAAGGCTTTAAGTGCTTCCGATATTGTCATCACCGGCGTACCAAGCGCCAATTTTCCCCAGATCATGCCGGCAGAGATCACGCCTGGGACGGTTTGTGTCAATTTTTCAAGTTATAACAATTTCAATGAGGCCATTACCGAGCACACGCCCATTTTCGTGCCGAGGATAGGCCCTATGACCGTTGCGATGTGCATGCGCAATGCCCTCAGGCTTTACCAAAACTTCCATCAAGGATCTCACCCTTGACCCAGCATCAAACCGTCGAAGACTGGCTGAAAGCCGTCGCCAGCAAACAACCGACGCCCGGCGGCGGTAGTGTGGCCGCGCACATTGGGGCCAATGCCACGGCCTTATTTGCCATGGTCGCCCGATTTAGTCGCAACCACCCCTTTGGTCCTGCCTTTGCCGACGCGCTGGATCAGCACACCGCGCGTTTCCTGCAGCTTGGCATGGATGATGCCGCGGGTTATCAACAGCTCAAACGAACGCTCAAACAGGCTAAAGCGCAAGCCATCAATCAAGCAGACCTTGATGCCGCTTATATCGCAGCCGCCACCGCGCCCATGCGAATCTTTGAACTCACCGCCTTGAGCTTCAGCCATAACCTTAGTAAGGGCTGCAGTTAATGTAGTCCTAAAAATACGCCTTATAAAAACTTCCTTATTGAATATTCAAATCAATTTAAGTTTCTGCCAAAGCCCCGTGCTGATCGAGACTATGCAGGCACAAATTCTGGCGCATGCGCAAACTCGGCAAACCTTACTCACCCTCGTGCCACCCAGACCTGAGCCAGCATGAACCGCATTAAAATCGTCGTCGGGGGCCTGATGATCGCGATCTGCCTTGCCGGCTGCGGCGCCTTGCAGCCCACCGAGACGAGGACCATCAGTCCGACCAGCGGCAACCAAGGGGTCGTTCGAACTCGGCTGGAGCAAGCGCTGTTCAACGAGATTGTGCAGCGCTTCACAAAGGCCCACCCGGCGCCGGTTGACGCCACGCATTATCAAGGGCTCCTCACCGAACTAGAACAAACGGTTGCCCTCACAGACATCACGCAAGCACAACAACAAACCCTTAAAGCGGTGCGCTGGTCAGTCGATCGCGCAAACAACCTCACCGCCAATGCCGCGCAACTTCAGCGCAGCCCCGCCTTTTTGGATGCTTGGCTTGAACAAGAACTCAAGCAATTACGACAGATCCGCGCGCAACTTGGCCCGTCGGACCCGAGTCTTTTTCAAACCGTGGGGTCAACTCGCGAGGCTCGACAACAATTTTTAGGCCTTATCCAATCAAGCATTGCGACCCATCGGTTGCTGAATCCGCTCGAACTCAAATTTTCCGGCTTGCCGCCCCTTCTGGTGAAGCCCTATTTGCTGGACGCTGAGGCGCCTTTTTTTTACCAGCAGGATGACGCGAGTGTTCGTATTACCGAGGGAAGCTTTCCCGGCCTGCACTTCCCGGAAGCCGAGGTCATCGCGTTACTGCATGGCCTGCCTGGCAGTCACTTTCTGAAGCAACAGGCGGGCAGCACGCATCTCTTCGCGATGGACCTCGCTCAGAATCAAAAGGCCCTGGCGATCTTGATGCTGGCAATCATGGGCCAGGTCAATTTCTATCAAACCCCTTACTCACAGATTGCACGAATCGACTTTTTGATCCTGACGCTGGCTGGCTACCAAAAAGCCCTGCGCCCAGAGCAAACCTTTGAGCAGTTCCAACATTCAATTGGCATGACGCACTACGCGCCCGCACGATTGCAGCAAGCTTTTACCACGACAGACGCTGCATCAAAGCCGCTGGCCATGCAAGCTCAGACTTTGCACTTTATGAGCGATTTTGTCGGCCTATCCATGAGTGCGGCGCAACAACCGGCACCCAACCTATCAAGGCACCATCGAGATCAAATTTTGAGCCTGATCAACTCGCTGAACTGGCCCTTAGACGCAATCCTGAAACCCTAACCGTCGGCCCGGCCTACGCTCAAAGGCAATCCTGCGCAGCCCAGAAGGCTCAATTTTAAAGACTCAGTGCGAGGCTATCGCAGGCCACCGCCTTCGGTGCGGTCGGCCAAACCGATAGTCAATGGCATGAGCCTCATGGATTGCAAGCTCGAACAGAACCGTTCGTGCCGCAGGCCGATAGCTCGAAATAGACTCCGCTAAGGCTCGTAATGCCGAATCGGTCACGGCTTGTACCTGGCCATTTAAGATAAACTCGCCACTGCTACCTGAGCTGTCATTCATCGCGCAATGCAAGCTATACCAACCGCTCTTCAACAAGTCTTTTGCTTTCGGAGTACTGGGTTCGACAAACAAAAAACAATGGCCCGCGCCAATAATCGGCGTTACCGGATGTAACCGCGGCTTCGCATCGTCTCGTACCGTCGCTAAGTACGCTAATTTCCCGTCCAAACGCTGGCACCCAAATGCTGCAATCTCCGGGTCTGCTGCTTCAAGTTCGCGCCAACTGTACATGATCAGGATTCCTTGGAGTTTGCCCCAACTCTAACATTGATCAGGCGGTCTTTCAGAGCCCTTTTACAGGCGTGACCCCGTGATCATAACGGGCAGTTCATCTTCAACACCCAGCGCCTTGGCGAGGTGTCCTAGGTGTTGAGCATAATGGCGCCAGCGCGCCTTCGAAGTTTGATACAGGGGTTGCCGCACTTGATTAAAACTGGCGGTACTCACCGGACGATCGGTGTCATAAAACTTTAAACAAGCGGGCTCAAAGGGCAAATCACAATAGGCCAAGAGATCTTCAATCACCACTTGGGGTGAGGCGATTAGCGATTCATAGGTCACAGAATGAATGTTGAGCCCGGACAACCCCGACCAATGATTCATGAGCCGCTGATAATCCGTAAAAAAGTGTCCAAGGTTCGATAGATCAAAACTGTAATCCTGGCCCTTCGTGAAGTTTTGAAAGAAACAACTCAAACAAGTGTCCAGCGGATGTCGACGAACATGAACAATCTTCGCGCCCGGGATCATCGCGCGCAGAAGCCCAAGAAACCGAAAATTCAGCGGGTGTTTGTCGACGATCCATTGGGTTTCTTGGCCATAGTCTCGATTGCGCAATGCTTGCAGATAGTTCGCCCTCGCCCTTTCAACCGCCGCTTGAATCTGCCTACTCGACTGAGCGCTGCGCGCGCCAGCTGGCGCAGACTGCTGCTTTAGGCGCCGGACTAATTCGATGCTGACGGTTGCTAAATCATTCAGCTCGCCCGCACCAAACACACGGGAGTGGCTCGCAAGGATCTGCTCCACCAGACTGGTGCCACTTCTGGGCATGCCGACCACAAAGATCGGCATCGGCTCGGAACTCTCCGGCGCGGCGCGGACAGCAATCGATTGAAGATCCGGTTGCCAATAAACGAGATCCTGAAAAAACTGCCGGTTCCCTGGAACAGAGAATGTCCGAGCCGCCAAACGATTGGCTAACTCATAGTGCTGAAAGGCGCGGTCATAGTCAGTCGTATCGTCCAAATATTTGCCCGCAGAAAAATGTAAGTAACACCGAGTCTGATCATTAAGATTGGGATCCGACAGCTGCTGCTCTACGACCTTGAGGAAGGGATCCTGATCCTGAAACGTGACCATCTCAGCGTAACCTTGGTAGGCTTCGCCATAATCTGGCTTGAGCGCAAAGGCGTCTTGAAACCGCGCCTTGGCAAGCGCCATCTGACCCAGACGGCGGTAGAGCCCCGCGATATTATGATGATAGGCTGCTGCCAGGGGCCGCTTGAGTAACGCGCGCTCGATCAACTCGATCCCCATCACCGCGTGACCCTGCTCGCCTCGGATCAAGCCCAACAGGTGCAATGCATCTGGATGCTCAGAGTCCTCATCCAAAATGCCCTGATAGAGGGTCTCGGCATTCGCCAACTTCCCGGCCTGATGCAGCATCAAAGCTTGCTGTAATCGATCTTTTATAGCGTGCTTTTGAACAATGGGTTCTGTCATCAAAGAGGCTCCCAGGCGATTAGTTCAACTTCGGCCCAAGCGAGGTGATCGGCTGAACCTGGACCAGAAAAGTAAACGTCTCACCGAGCGACGTTGTCGCGTCGATGGTCAGGGTGTCGCCGGCCTTTGGCAGGGTTTCTAAACCAACCACCATCAGGTGAGGGCCCTGAGGCTGCATCACCAAGTCCTTTAAAGGGCTTAATTCAATCGGATCAAGGTGCCGCATTCGCATTTGACCCGCCACCATAACGGTCTCATGGAACATGATCATCGCCGCGCCGGCAAGCACCCAGCGCGACAAAACCACCGGAGCACCACCTTCATTGACCAACCTGCCGTAAATGGCCAGTCGATCAACACCCGGCGCTGGGCTTCGGGTCCACCCATCAACCAATCGAACCTCACCGAGGGTGCTCGGCGAGATGAAGCACAGCAACATCAATCCGGAAATCCAAGCTCTAAACAACATGGTGACAACCTCCAAGGGCAAACAGGCGAAAAATACAGGCGCTCAGGCTATAATTTACCAGAACACATTACGCTCTGTCAGAAACCGTCTGCGACCGTCAAATGGGCCCGCCCAAATACGCGTTCCAACAAGCACTATGGATTCTTATGACCAACCTATACCAAGTCTTCCGCGAGCATTTTAACCTTTCGCGCCCGTTATTAATTGATGCGGCGGGTGAAACCCTTGCAACTTATGACGATCTCGACCGATGCAGTGCCCAATTCGCGATAGCCCTGACCCAACTCGGCCTAAAACCCGGCGACCGAGTCGCGGTTCAAACCCAGAAATCGATTGGCGCCGTGTATCTGTATTGTGGCTGCTTGCGTGCTGGCTTGATTTACCTGCCGTTGAATACGGCTTATGGCGCCCACGAACTGGATCACTTCCTGCAAGATGCCACCCCCAGTTTATTGATGGTCGACCCAGAACAGGCTCTGGATCACGCCGCGCGATCCGTTTTAACCCTGACCATGGATCAATTTGGGGAAGGCACGTTAACCGACCTTGCAAGGCACTGCGCAACCTCGCATCCGATCGAAGCTAGAGCGCCCGATGACATCGCCGTAATCGTGTATACCTCAGGCACCACCGGATTGCCAAAAGGCGCCATGATCAGTCATGAAAACCTGATCAGCAATGCACAAACGCTCAAAACCGCTTGGGACTGGACCCCAACCGACGTCATGTTGCACACCTTGCCGATTTTTCATGGCTATTGGCTGTGTCCTGATGAGTGGGGGTAGCCTGCGTTGGTTGCATGAGTTCGACGTCAAAACGGTGATGCAAAACCTGCCATACAGCACCGTTATGATGGGCGTGCCAACCTACTACACTCGACTCTTGAGCGAGGGCATTAACCAGAACCACTGTGCAGGGATGCGGTTATTCATCTCAGGGTCCGCGCCGTTACTCACGCAAACCTTTAATGACTGGGAAGACGCGACCGGCACCGTCATCCTTGAACGATACGGCATGAGCGAAACCGGCATGAACACGGCCAATCCCCTCAACGGGACCCGAAAACCCGGAACCGTTGGCCCGCCTTTGCCCGGCGTCCAATGTCTGGTGGTCAATGATGCCGATGAGCCATTACCCGCTGGCGACACTGGGCAACTCTGGGTTCGCGGCCCGAATGTCTTTCAAGGCTATTGGCAAAATGCAGAGAAGACCAAAGAATCGTTTACGCCTAACGGCTATTTTAAAACCGGCGACCTGGCCCTCATCGATGATGACGGCTACATCAGTATCGTTGGCCGCAGTAAAGACCTCATCATTACCGGGGGACTCAACGTCTACCCGAAAGAAATAGAATTGGTCTTAGATGCGATTGATGGCGTCTTGGAGAGCGCAGTGATCGGCCTACCCCATAAAGATTTCGGGGAAGCTGTCTGCGCCGTCATCGTCGCCCAACCCGAGACCGACTTAACCCCCGACCTCATTTACAGCCAGGTCAAGTCACGCCTTGCCAACTTCAAGACCCCTAAACAGATCTTCTTCTTGCAAAGCCTGCCGCGAAACACCATGGGTAAAGTTCAGAAAAATCAGCTGCGGGAACAATTTTCCGAACCACCTGGTAGCGGATGAGCCATACCTTCGCGAAACCCCGGGCCCGACTCGCTGTGCTCGCCTCTGGTCGCGGCACGCATCTGCGTAATCTTCATAACGCTTGTCAGCAAGGCACGCTTGGTGCTGAGATTTGTCTGCTGGTCAGTAACAACAAAAATAGCGGCGCCTGGCAATACGCCACGAGCGAGGACCTACCCCTTTGGCTCTACAACACTCGCGCTGACGGACCGGGCGGGGCGAATGATCAAGCCCTGAAAGAATGTTTAATTGAACATCGCATTGATTGGGTGATCACCGCCGGCTATTTAAAAAAAATTGGCCCCAACACCCTCGCCGCCTTTCCAAACAAAATCATCAACATTCACCCCTCCTTGCTACCAAAATATGGTGGCGCTGGAATGTATGGCCAACACGTCCACCAAGCCGTCCTCGCTGCGAACGAAACCCAATCCGGGGCCACCGTTCATTACGTGACGACGCACTATGATGAAGGCGCGATCATTGCCCAGAATCACGTTACTATAGCGCAGGGTATGACCCCGGACAGCCTCGCAGAGGCCATCCTCCGGGTTGAACACCCTTTGCTCGTTCAAGCCTTACAAGGACTACTGACGCACCATGACTGATCAGAACGCTGCTTTAATTCGAAATCCCCGAGCGCCCATTGCTTTAATGACCTGCGAATCCGGTCGGTCGTTCGCCGAGCGGGTCGCGCAATACCTAGAGACCCCCTTGCTGCCCAGCAAAGAGATTTGGTTTGCTTGTGGCGAGGGCAAAATTGAGATCCAAGCCAACGTTCGGGGTCATGACCTGTACATCTTTCAGAATATGGTGGGCGATCAAGACGATAAATCAATCTATGACCGATTCATCATGTTGTTGCATGCCGTTGAAGCCGCAGCGCTGGCCGATGCGCAATACGTGACCGCCGTCACGCCTTATTATCCTGGTGCACGCCAGGACAAGAGAAAGGGCCGGACCAGAGAGGGCATCAGCGCCAGCCTTTTTGCGCGCATGTTGCAAAGTGCCGGGGCCGATCGAGTGGTGACCGTTGAGATTCATAACGACGCGATTGCGGGCATGTTCAACCCCAGCCAAACCCACCTTGAGAATATTTTCCTCACGAAGCAGCTCGTCCCCTGGCTGAAGGCCAATGGCTTAACCGGCGAGGTTGTGGTGTCGCCGGATGTGGGCTACCTCGAGAATGCGCGCATCTATGCCGAAGAGCTGTCGGCAGATCTTGCTGCTTTGTCAAAAGAACGAGACTACTCAAAACCCAATACGGTCTTTCGATCTACCCTGATTGGCAATGTTGCGGGCAAGAAGGTCCTGCTGGTTGACGACATTATCGATACCGCCGGATCGGTGGTTGCCGCCGTCGAGACCCTCAAAGATGAGGGCGCTGGTGACATTACCGTCGCCTGCGTACATCCTGTTTTATCCAAGCCTGCCTGGGAGCGGCTGCAAGGCCTCAAGGATCGCTCGGTCAAAGAAGGTTGGTGCTTCCGCGTCGTTGGCACCACGGCAATTCATCACACCAAGACACCCGATTGGTACTTTGAGTTTCAAATCGAGAAATTGGTGTCCGCCGTACTTGAAAAGATTAATCTGCGCGGCAGCGTCACCGGGGTGCAAGATCATCGCGACTGACAAGCTGTTGACCTCTCAGAGGGACAGGCTATTATTGCCCGTCCAATTTAAACCGATTGCCGCAGACCGAATGAGTGTCATGATCCTCGATCGTTGCGGCGACCCAAGCCCAAGCAGGGGAGCTACCCATGAGCCGTGAGGTTTCTATCAATCCCGATGCGGACACTTTCTCGTTTGTGGCAGCAGAACATGCTGTGCTTGATTTTTGGGCAAAACAAGACGTCTTTCAGAAGAGCCTTGCTCAGACCCGTGATCAAGACCCGTACATCTTTTACGATGGCCCACCGTTTGCAACCGGACTGCCGCATCACGGTCATTTGGTTGGCTCGATTTTAAAAGACGCAGTGCCCCGATACTTCACGATGAAAGGGGTTAGATGCTCCCTACGTTCCTGGATGGGACTGTCATGGGCTGCCCATAGAGCATGAAATCGATAAATCGCTCGGCCTATCATCCGCCGAGGCGGTCGAGAAGATGGGCATTAAAGGCTACAACGATGCCTGCCGCGGCATCATTCAACGCTACACAGACGAGTGGCGAAAAACGATCACTCGTATTGGCCGCTGGGTCGATTTTGATAACGACTATAAAACCATGGAACCCTGGTACATGGAGTCGGTTTGGTGGGTCGTTAAACAGCTCTGGGAAAAAGAGCTGATCTATCGCGGTGAAAAAGTCGTGCCCTTTTCAACCGCCCTTGGAACCGTTTTGTCGAATTTTGAGGCAGGCAGCAATTATCAAGAAGCCCAAGACCCTGCGGTCACCGTGTTATTTAAGTTGGCAGATCAAGACGTTTATATCGCCGCCTGGACCACCACCCCTTGGACACTGCCGTCAAACCTTGCGCTGTGTGTCGGCAGCGCCATCGAATATACCAAGGTTTATGACGAGGCCCTGCAGGCAACGATTATTATTGCCTCAGAGCGTCTTGCTGCTTACGAAGAGAAAAAACAACTCAAAGCGATATCAACCCTTATGGGGGCCGAGCTGGTGGGACTACGCTACGACCCCTTATTCCCGTACTTTGAAGACCTAGCATCAGAAGGCGCTTTCCAAGTTTTAGCCGACGATTACGTCACCACAGACAGCGGCACTGGGATTGTCCATCAAGCACCCGCCTTTGGCGAAGACGATTTTCGAGTTTTAAAAGCTGCGGGTATTAGCGCCCTGGTCTGCCCAATCGATATGGCCGGGTGCTTTACCGACGAAGTCTCGGACTTTGCAGGCCTACATGTTAAAGCGGCCGACAAACCCATCATGCGTCACTTAAAAGCCTCGGGCCACTTGTACCTTCAAGAGGTGATTCAACACAGCTATCCATTTTGTCCCCGTTCGGACACCCCCATTATTTATCGCACCATCGATTCCTGGTACGTCAAAGTGGCGCAAATCAAAGAGCAATTGGTTGCAGCGAATCAAAAGATTCGTTGGGTCCCCGAGCATATTCAAAATGGCCGAATGGGCAACTGGCTCGCGGGCGCAATGGACTGGGCGATCTCGAGAAACCGGTACTGGGGCACGCCACTCCCGATCTGGATCAATGATGCGTCTGGCGCGGCGAAGTGCATTGGGTCGATTCAAGAACTCAAAGACTTAACCGGCGTCGAAGTCGCAGATCTACATCGCGAGTTTGTCGACGATTTAACCTTTACCCTGCCCGGTGAAGACGGTACCTACCGCAGAATCTCAGAAGTTTTAGATTGCTGGTTCGAGTCTGGCGCAATGCCTTATGCGCCAGTGGCATTACCCCTTTGAAAATAAAGACCTGTTTGAAAAGGGCTTTCCCGCCGAGTTTATCGCCGAGGGACTAGACCAGACCCGCGGCTGGTTCTACACCCTGATCGTACTTGGTACTGCGCTATTCGATACCAACCCATTTAAAAACGTCATTGTGAACGGCATCGTGATGGCGGAAGACGGCAAGAAAATGTCCAAACGGCTGCGCAACTATACGCCGCCTGACGCGCTCATGGAGGACTACGGCGCGGATGCGCTCCGGCTTTACTTGATTAATTCAGGCCTCGTCAAAGCCGAAGAGCAGCGTTTTAAAGACGCGGGTGTCAAGGAGATGACCCGTCGGGCGCTGCTGCCGTGGCTGAACGCCTATCGCTTTTTAAAAACCTATACTGCCATCGATCATTGGACGCCGGGCGAGGTGACCGAGCCCAGCCCCAACATCATGGATCAATGGTTGCTGTCGCGTTTGCAAACCCTCAAAGCCAACATCACAGACGAAATGGAGGCTTACCGACTTTATAACGTTGTGCCGCCGTTATTTGATTTCATCGAAGAATTGACCAATTGGTATATTCGCCTCAATCGCGCTCGGTTTTGGGATGAAGCCCTGACGAAGGATAAAGCCCATGCGTTTAACACGCTGCACACCGCCGTCTACGAGTTCACGGTCTGCATGGCGCCGTTCGCACCCTTTCTGTCTGAAACCATCTACCAAGCGCTGCCCGCCAGTGAAAACGCGCCCGAATCGGTTCATCTGTGCTCCTATCCCGTTCCGGACACTGACCTCCAAAAACCGATACTGGAAGAAGCCGTCGGCAGAATGCAGCACGTGATTCTGCTGGGCCGTCAAAAACGCAATCAGGATCGGGTGAAAACCAAATACCCAACCCGACTGCTGCGCATTCTCCATCAGGATCAAGCCCTCTTAAACGAGATCGCTCGCCTCGAGCCCTATATTCTGGCGGAACTCAACGTCAAGGCCATCACCTACGACACCAATGAGGCCGACTATATCGAATTGTTCGCGCGACCGAATTCTCCGGTTTTGGGCAAACGTCTTGGCAATCGTTTTAAGCAGTTTAAGCAGCTGATCGATCAACTCGACAGCCAAAGTATTTTGAAGCTCCAAGAAACCAGGCGCCTTGTGCTGGAAGGCGAAACCTTTGAGCTCGACGACATTCTCGTGTTTCGGGAAGCACGAGCCGGCACGAACGCCGTCTCGAACCGATACATCTCCATTGATCTTGATACCAGTCTTGATCCTGAGTTGATCGCAGAAGGCCTTGCCCGGGAAGTCGTGAGCCGAATTCAGAAAAGCCGCAAAGATGAAGGTCTAAAGGTAACAGACCGAATCAACCTTCAGGTCTGGGGCGCGGCGGATATTCTGTCCGCGATTGCCAGTCATCGGGACCACATCGAAAGAGAAACGCTCTGTCAGAACTTGTCCGTTGCGGATGCAGCGATTGAATCGGGCTTTGATCTGCCAGTGGATGACTTGGCTTTTGGACTGGTTCTGTCTAAATTCGAGGATTAAGCGCGCCTTGATTTGACCTGATGTGGTTACCGTCTGGAAAAATTAGACGTTTATCAATTAATCGCTGCGATCGCGACCTGTAACCACCTGTAACAACCTGTAACAAGGATGCCACATGACCGAGATGCTTGACCAATCCGTCACTGATATCGCCCAGGCTGTCCGAGACAAGCGGGTAACGGCGGTCGAACTTGCCGAACGCAGCCTTGCCCGAATTGACTCGGTTAATACAGCCCTCAACGCCGTCGTTTTAACCAATCCGGAACTCACTTTGAAAGTTGCGGCCATGGCCGATGCGGATCTTGCCGAAGGCAAAACCGTTGGCCCGCTCCATGGGGTCCCCATGACCATCAAGGACAGCCTGGACACTTTCGATTTCGTGACAACCTGGGGCAGTCAGGGCCGCGCGGCGTTTAGACCTGCTCGGGATGCGACGGTTGTCGCGCGACTGCGGAAAGCTGGCGCCATCCTTGTTGGCAAAACGAATACGCCTGAATTCACCCTCGCCTTTCAGACCGACAACAATCTATTCGGGCGAACCAATAATCCCTATGACTTAGGCCGCACCTCAGGCGGCAGCTCCGGCGGCGCCGCAGCCCTGATTGCCAGTCGGGCAATCCCGTTTGATATTGGCACAGACACTGGCGGCAGCATTCGCTTGCCCGCACATTTTTGCGGCATTGCGGGCCTGAAACCCACCTCGGGTCGAGTTCCTTGTTCCGGCAACGCACTGCCGAGTGAGGGCCTTTGGGCCACCCTCAGTCAACCCGGCCCGATGACCCGTTTTGCAAAAGACTTGTCACTACTGCTCAATATTATCGAGGGCCCAGATCTGATCGATCCCAATGCCCGAGCTGCGCCCAAAATGCACGCCAAAGACATCGATCCCAAAACCCTTAAAATCGGTTTTCATCTGAGCAATGGCCTGTCAACCCCAACGCCGGCGATCCAAGCCGCCATACAAGGCGTTATCGACAACCTCGCCAATCAAGGCATGAATCTTATCGAGCATCGTCCGGATGGCATCGAGATGACGCCCTTGATTTTTTCACGCTTGCTCGCGGCCGATGACCATGAGACCGTTCTGGATCTGCTGGAGCGATCCAACACCGAGACGCCTTCGGCGGCCATCGCCAGTAACCTATCTCAACCGAAACCCGGTTTTTCAGCGGCTGAGTTATGCAATATCCTCGCGATTTGGGACGGCTTCAAAAGCGCCATGCTGAAATCGTTTACAGCCATTGACGTGCTGATTTGCCCGGTCAACGCGCAGACTGCCATTCTCCATGGTCAGGCCGAAGATTTATTGGATTACACCTATACCATGACCTATAACCTGACCGGCTGGCCGAGCGTTGTGATCCCGTGTGGCCTAGATGAATTGGGTCTACCCATTGGCATTCAACTCATCGCGGCGCCGTTTCGAGAAGATCAGTGCCTGGCGCTCGCGGAATTTATTCAAGCAGAACTGGACTTTTACCCACTGCCAAACGTAAATACTTTAAGACCAGCAACCCCATCTGTTCAAACACCCGATTAAAACAACCTCGGCGTTCACCTCGTGGGGCTGTCACATCGACGCAGAAAACTGGCAGATTTGTATTTTCGGGCGTATCCTTGCTCTTCCTGACGCCCTCGGACTGCCAACTTAGAGATCCAGATATGACGACAGCACGCATTTTAATCGGACTAAGCCTGAGCTTGGCAACACTTTTTTGCAAGGCAGAGACCATTGATTTATCAGGGGTTTACCAACTCGCGATTGAGAATGACCCACAACTGGGCGCAGCAGAAGCCGCTTTTCGAGCCCAAAGTGAGGTTGTTCCCCAGGCCCGCGCTGGACTGCTACCAAACCTATCTTTGTCCAGCAGCTACTCCGAGGTCACCAGTCCGTCTCTGCGGGAATTTAATCCGCTGACCGGTGCCACGCTTTTCCAGGACACCACCACCAACAATCGATCGTGGCAAGCGGCATTGGCCCAACCCTTGTTCCGAATGGATCGCTGGCATCAGTATCAGCAAGCTAAAAGTATCAAAGATCAGGCCCAGGCTGGCTATTCCAGCGAATCGTTATCCCTGATCGTTCGGGTCGCCGAGGCCTACCTTGCGATCCTGGAGGCTCAGGACGCACTAGAATCAACCAATGCCGAGCGCAGTGCGGTGCAGCGTCAGCTAGAGCAGGTCCAGCAACGCTTTGATGTCGGGCTCGTCGCCATAACGGATGTACTTGAGTCCACAGCCAGTTTCGACCGAACCACCGTTAACGTGATCGAAGCCGAAGGCGCGCAAGCACAAAGTTTTGAGCCGCTCATGCGCCTAACCGGACGCGCTTTTACGTCGATTCATGGTTTGATGGAAGATTTCCCAGTCCGTCATCCCGATCCTCAAAATGAAGCAGATTGGGTCAAGGCGGCGCTGAAAAAAAACACCACTATTTTGGGCGGTAAAGCGGCCCTTGCCGTCGCCCAAAAGCAGGCCGCGATCAACAAATCAAGGTATCTTCCGACTCTGGATGCCCAGGTTAGTTATTCCTCACAAACCAGCGAGAACCCCAGTGCGTTCCAAACCAACTCGTCTGATACCGAGTTCTACGGGTTGCAACTGACCGTGCCGATATTTTCTGGCGGCGGCACCCGGTCTGCGGTTCGGCAATCCGAATATCGATTGGTTGAGGCTCGAGAAAATCTAGACCTTGCCGAACGCCAGGTCAGTGAAAATGTTCGCGGGCTCTTTACCGCAATCAATACCGACGTGGCGCGGGTCAAGGCAAGTCTTCGCGGCATCGAGTCGGCTCGATCTGCATTGTCCGCCACCGAAACAGGCTACGAAGTGGGCACCCGCAATATTGTTGATGTGTTACTTGCGCAACAACGGCTTTATTTGTCGGATTTTCAATTTGCCAGTGCGCGGTATCGTTATATTGCAAACACACTTCGACTGAAGCAGGTCATCGGTCATTTAACCGCTGAAGATCTTTATGAACTCAATCAATTTATCGATGTCAAAAGCCTCGTAACCCAAGTGAATCCCACCACCCGATAAAAGGCGCAGCCCCACGACCATGAATCGAATCTGGATCGCATTCACCGCTGTCATCCTCGCAAGCGGATTGGGCTTGGCGACGGTGCGAGAAGAAGCCACTGCCGCGGCGCCCGCACCAATACGCAATCAACTGCTCACAAACGATGAGACCAATAACATCGAGGTCTTCGAAGCCGCTAGTCCATCGGTTGTTTTTGTGACCAATACCCAACTTCGCAGGCAACGCTTTTCACTGAATGTGCTCGAAATCCCAAAGGGTTCTGGGACCGGCTTTGTTTGGGATAAGAGCGGTTTGATCGTGACCAATTTCCATGTTATTTACGGCGCCAATAAAATCAATATTGCCATGCAGTCTGGGCGGCAGTATGAGGCAACCGTGGTGGGCACCTCGCCCGAGAAAGACATCGCGCTTCTGAAGATCGAGGCGCCGGAAGAAATTTTACAACCCTTACCACTCGGGGATTCGGAAAATCTTGCCGTCGGGCGGAAAGTACTCGCGATCGGCAATCCCTTTGCCCTGGATACGACGCTAACGGTTGGCGTGGTGAGCGCCTTGGGGCGGGAGATCAAATCGATGAACAATCGCACCATCTCCAATGTGATCCAAACCGATGCTGCGATTAATCCTGGTAATTCAGGCGGGCCCTTGCTGAACTCGAGCGGCGAACTCATTGGGGTGAATACGGCTATTTTTAGCCCGACGGGGGCCAGCGCCGGTATCGGCTTTGCCATCCCGGTATCCACTGTCAAAAGCCTTGTGCCGCAGCTAAAAAAATACGGCAAGCTCTATCGCCCCGTACTGGGCATCGAGTCGCTATCTGATTCCTGGACCAAACGTATGAAAATCAACGGCGTCGCGATTTTTTCCGTTAAACCGGGATTACCTGCAGCCAAAGCAGGGTTGGTTGGTATCCGCGAAGATCGACGCGGCAACATTCATCTCGGCGATGTCATTATCGCGATCGATGGTGACCCGGTCACCAATGAAGATACGATGCTGTCGCTCCTAGAGGAACACAGCCCTGGAGACACGATCGAACTCACGACCCTACGAGATGAAACGATTCACACCTATCAAATTGATCTTGCAGCGCCCCTTTCAGACTAAACGAGGCGTCCGGTGCGGCGGGCGCTCGCGCGTGGACAGGCCGCGCAATCGGGCAGGTTTCAAACAGATCGTTCACCCTTCAGAGCAAATCATGGCCTTTGTTGCGCTTCACCGGCAAGTGATCCAGAGTATCTGGCAACGCCAGAAATTCTGGCTGCTTTTGCTCTGCGGCCTATTGGGGCCCCTCGCCAGCAATGCTGCCGGCCCGGGACCATTAAGATTGGTCGGCGCGGTGCCCAGCGGCTTTGAGCAAACCCATCAGCTCCACTTTAAACACGTTCGGGTCGATGAGTACACGGCAAGCGCAAGCCCTGAATGGTTAATGAACACGCGCATTCGTTTAGAGCAGCAGCCCAGTCCAGTTGCGCTCGATTTAGCGGATGCACTTAAGCACTACGAATCAGCAAAAATGGTCGGGTGCCGCGCCGCTGACCTGACCACGATCTTCTCCGGCGCAGAGCAGGGTTATCAGACCATCGTCATGCTGACCGTTTGCCCTAAAATGTCCGATCTGGATCTCGGGTATCTGCGTTTCACGAAAGCCATTTTGGCTGATGCCTTATATTTCGTTGCGATCGAACAACCGGTCCCCGCATTCGACGACGCCAAGGCGGGAACCCTTCAGGAACCCGTCGTTTTTTGGACCGACCTGCTCAAGCAATTCATTGTTTGCTCAAGTAAAAGTACAACGCCTGCTTGTATCACCGCAGAAGCTGCCCGTTGAGTCAGACCCTGACCATCGCGTAAACAACGCTCCGCGTTGATCATGCCCTTCGTTTTCACACGTTTGGGGTTGATGATGCGTCGAGACTTCCTGACTTTTATCGCCCGCCCCTGCCTGCTCTGTGATCAAAAGCAAAACCATGCCAGTGGTATTTGCGGCCCCTGCCAAAACGATCTGCCCTGGCTAGCCCGGGCCTGCCCCCGCTGCGGCATTCCCTGGCGCCACCATACAGGCGCTTATAACTGCTTTCATAATCCACCCATCTTCAACCATTGCCAAACGGCTTTTGCCTATGATTTCCCGATCAAACAGCTCATCTTAGAATTCAAAGAAAGCGGCAACCTCGCGGCGGGCAGAGCGCTGGCAACGTGCTTAGCGCTGCGCCTTGGCCTCGCAAGCCCCCAACACCCACTCCCGGATTTGCTTATCCCGGTGCCAAGTTCTTGGCAAAAACAGCGGCAACGGGGCTACAACCCGGCCGCGTTGATCGCCAAGGACCTCGCGCGGGCTCTTAACCGCCCTTGGACGTCGGGTTTGATCAAGGCGCACCCAACCCAACAAGACCGTAAGCATCAATCAAGGCAACAACGGCTAAACGACGTCACCAATCCCTTTTACCTCAACCGCACTAGGGCACCATGCCATATCGCCATCATTGATGACGTCGTGACCTCAATGGCGACAGCAAACCAGGTGGCTGCGAAACTTAAGGCCGCGGGTTATCACAGAATCTCGCTTTGGGCCCTGGCAAGATCCCTGCCCCCAAACACCCCGAATCGTTCAAACTCGATCGACGACTAATGATTCACAACCCGAGCCTGTGGTAGAGTCGCGCAAGGTTTCTAAAAGGAGTGTTTATGGACTGGCAGAACATTGATATCAAAACGGCCTTTCGGTCGGATACTGTGGCACCGGACACGGTCCAGAACGCTCATTACATTGTCGTTTCAGATGGGGAAATCCTCGGCTGTGATACCCATGACCGCTGGCAGCCATTGAATGACGACGAACTGCATTGGAGCGGCCTTACCGCGGAATCCAAACACTTTCTCGGTTGGGTGGGCGACGCACCGATCTTCGCACTTGAAGCCGATGGCGATAGCGATGATCCCGTTGGCTATCAATTTGAATCCCTATGGTCTTTTCTCAACACAGTCGATATAGACCTGTTCTATCTCATCGGCCGAGCAAAACAAATCGTTGAGTGGTTTCAGACCCACCGCCACTGTGGACAATGCGGCGGTGAGACGTCCTCTGAGAGCAGTGATCGATCTCGAAAATGTTTAGACTGTGGTCAAATGTTTTATCCACGCCTTTCGCCGTCGATCATCGTCTGCATCAACAAAGGTGAGGACATTCTGTTGGCTAGAAACCACAGCTGGCCAGTTAACCGCTTTAGTGCGGTGGCAGGGTATCTTGAGGCCGGAGAGAGCGCTGAGCATGCCTTGCATCGAGAGGTATTTGAAGAGGTTGGTGTCGAAATCGATAATATCCGTTATATCGGCAGTCAGTCTTGGCCCTTCCCAAATTCTTTAATGCTCGGATTTCATGCCGAATACGAAAGCGGTGAGATTGACATTCAAGAGGAGGAACTCAGCGACGCTCAGTGGTTCCATTTTGATGCGCTCCCGAATCCCCCCGCAATGATTTCCATTTCGGGTTGGCTCATCAATGATTTCATCGAGCGGGCCCGAGCTGGAACGGTGTAACCATGACCCTATTCCGGACGGGTGTTTTCCTCTGGTCTTTGATTTTCGCGACGTTGGTACAGGCCGAGGGACCAGCACGGATTGCCGTTGCGGCTAATTTCAAAGCAACCCTTGAAGCGCTCATTGAGGCCTTGGCGGGATCAGAGCCAACCGCTATTGCCCACTATCAAGTTGTGAGTGGATCAACCGGACTCCTCTTTGCCCAAATCAGCGCGGGTGCGCCCTTCGATTTGTTCTTGGCAGCAGATTCTGCCCGACCTGAACAGTTACATGCCCGCGGCGGATTTTCGCGCCATCGTCCGAAAGCTTACGCCGAGGGCGTACTCGCGCTTTGGATACCGGCTCGAGATGCGCCCTGGCCCGACGTCCTTGCCAATTTTGATGACGACTTGGCCATTGCCAATCCAGCGCTCGCGCCCTACGGCGCGGCCGCCAGTGAACTCCTGGCCTTGCCCTTGTTTCAGCAAGTCCCACGACAGATCCAAGGTAATAATGTGAATCAAGCCTATCAGTTCGTTGAGACCGGTAATGCCCAAGGGGCGCTGATTTCGCTGGCGCAACTGCTTCAAGCAAAGGTGCCGCGTGATCAATACTACCTGCCGCCAAAAACACAGTATCCGCTGATTACTCAGGCGCGTATTTTGTTGTCGGACCATCCCGCAGCGCGGGCCTTGGATCAGTTTCTCTCAACGCCCAGCGCGCAAACCATTATCCAGCGGGCAGGCTATCGCTCGCCCTTGGCGCTGGAGTAATCCATGGATCAAGACCTCATCACGCTCGGCACATCCATTCGACTCGCGGGGTTGACCACGCTGATCTTGGCGGTCTTCGGTACCCCTCTGGCTTGGTGGCTTGCACGAAGCCAGTCCGCCCTCACAGCCATCTGCATTCCACTTTTGGCCTTACCGCTCGTTCTACCACCAACGGTCATCGGTTTTTATTTATTGCTCGCCTTTTCGCCGCAGCACTTTTTTGGGGCGGCATGGCTCAATTGGTTTGGCACGAGCTTGGCCTTTAGCTTTGAGGGTCTTTTGCTGGGTTCGCTGGTGTATTCACTGCCCTTCTACATTCAACCTATGATCGTGGCCTTCAAAGAAATTCCTGCCGCCCTGCTCGATGCCGCCAGCACATTAGGTGCTGGCTGGTTCGATCGATTCTTAACCCTTATTTTGCCGTTATCTAAAAACGGACTCTTGATTGCAGGGACCTTAACCTTCACGCATACGTTAGGAGAATTCGGCATCGTTTTGATGATCGGCGGGAACATACCCGGCGAAACTAGGGTGCTGTCCATCGCCTTGTTCGATTATGTCGAAACGCTGAATTATGACAAAGCTCACCTTCTGGCTGCAGGCCTCGTGGGGTTTTCTTTGGTTGCCATGATCCTCATTCAATGGATCGCCAAAGACCGCGCTGGCCTGAACCCGGAAGCGCGCAGATGAGCTTTCTAACGGCGGTTTTAGCCGTAAAACAAGGATCGAAACCGTTGCTCGACACCGCCTTCGAGCTCGAGGAGCGCGGCGTTACCGCGCTTTTCGGTCCGTCCGGCGCTGGCAAAACCACGCTCTTGAAGGTATTGGCTGGCCTCATTCCAAAGCGTCACACCCTGGGCAGCGTGATCAATTCCAAACACGGTGTTTGGGAGTCTGAGCAGTTCCACTTGGCGCCAGATAAACGCGGGGTCGGCCTCGTCTTCCAACACCAACAACTCTTCCCGCACATAACGGTTGCAGAGAATTTAACCTATGCGCAAAAGCGTCAACACGATGGTCCAAAACTGAGCTTCGATGATGTCGTTACAATTTTCGGCCTAGGGTCGCTCTTGACGCGTTACCCTCAAGCGCTGTCTGGTGGCGAGGCGCAACGAGCGGCGCTAGCACGAGCATTGATCAATGCACCCCGACTGCTGCTCATGGATGAACCCCTCGCCGCGCTAGATTGGGCGGCTCGCACCGAAATTCTGATTGCCTTGAATCAAATCAAATCCGAACTGCAGCTCCCCATGGTCTACGTCAGTCATCAATGGGATGAGGTGATTCAATTAGCGGATCATGTCCAGATGATCGAACACGGTCAAATCATCCGGTCCGAGCCCTTAGCGGCGTTAACCACGGACATTGACTTCATCACCCAAGAACAACGTTTGGCCAGCGCCATCCTTATGACGAAAGTGTTAGGACATCTACCGCAGGAACGCCTGACCGAATTAACACTGGGCGATCAATCCATTTTAGTGCCCATGATCACCGCTAAACCGGGTGCCGACGTTCGACTTTTGATCAGGATGCTCGATGTCAGCCTGGTCGCAGAACCGGTTGCCCGGTCGAGCATTCTCAACACCTTGGCTTGTCGGGTCGCTCACATCAAAGATCATGAAGGGGTCGCTTTGATCTTGCTGGCCTGCGAGGGTCAGTTTTTCAACGCACGGATTACTGGCAGATCAAAACGCTTACTCGAACTCAAAGTGGGTCAGCCCATCTTTGCTCAAATCAAAGCCACGGCGCTGAACAGCCCAGGACCCCAGGATGGATGATTTTAAACGACTGTCGCCAGATTTAATTCTCGATGCGATTGACGATCTCGGGTATCAAACGGATGCCCGAATTCTTGAGCTCAACAGTTACGAAAATCGAGTGTTTCAGATTGGCATTGAATCTGCTGAGCCGGTTATAGCGAAGTTCTACCGGTCAAACCGATGGTCAACCGATATGATCATCGAAGAACATCAATTCGCAACAGCGCTTGCGGATAACGATTTATCGGTGGTCCCACCCATTTACCGAGATGGCCAATCGCTGTTTGAGTTCAAGGAATACCGGTTCGCCTTATTTAAAAAGCGCGGTGGTCGTGCGCCTGCGGTCGATAATCTGGATTGTTTAGAATCCCTCGGCCGCCACATCGCGATGATTCACAATGTCGGCGCCTCAGAAAATTTTCAGTTCCGGCCGGATCTCTCAACCCAGGAGTTTGGTCATGACGCGCGAGCCACCCTGCTTGAACTGCAATTTCTACCGGAAGGATTAAGGCCCGCCTATGAGTCGGTCAGCGCAGAGGTGCTCAGGTTAGTGGTTCACCAGTTTACAGAAGGGGCTTATAAGCGACTCAGACTACACGGTGATTGTCATATGGGAAACGTCCTTTGGCGAGAGGACACACCACACTTCGTTGACTTCGACGACGCCCGAGGCGGACCCGCAATTCAAGATCTGTGGATGCTGCTATCCGGCGACCGACAAACCCAGCTGGGTCAGCTCAAAGCCATCTTGAAGGGTTATCAGGATTTCAGAGACTTTGATTTTAGGGAGTTACGACTCATTGAATCCCTCAGAACCCTTCGGCTCATGCATCAATCTGCCTGGATTGCCCGTCGCTGGGCGGAACCGGCCTTTCAACGCGCCTTCCCATTTTTTGATACGGAGCGCTATTGGTCTAACCACATCCTAGAACTGCGGGAACAATGCGGCGCATTGGTTGAGGAACCGTTAAACCTTATGGGCTATTCGTATTGAAGACGCGCAGGGCGGGATTCGCATAGATCGATAACCAAAACGGCTGAGCCTCGGCCTCACACCGGCTGAGCCTTTGCTTGAAATAGGCGATCTGCTCCAAGTCTGCAACGTTTTCATGCAATGGATGCGAGAAACCAGGATGCAGGACCGATACGGCCCAATGGTTGATCGGGAACAACTGGGTTCCGGCAAGAATTTGGCGATCTACCTCAGCCGCAACAGCGGCAAGATCTTCAAATTCGTCAAGCAGCGGCTGCCCCAGGCTCAATTGAACCCGCCCTTTATATCCACTCATGCCTATGGCCATATTCTTGAGATCTTCACCCGGCGCTTTTTGGTAGGACCCGGTCTCCTCGATCGCCCTGAGTTCCCGAGCCTTTTCAACATCGAGTGGGTCGAATTCATACGATAGGCACATCGGGACAATATTGAGCGCTCGGATTTTATCGGCGAGGGGCATTTTCCGATCGCTCAGTTGCAACATCTTGAGCACCGACGCATCCGTTTCATCGATGGCATTCTTCGCGCGCCCCTCACTCTGAGCCAACCAGATCGAGTCGCCTTGATCGATTCGCGACTGAATAAACGTCGAACTCATCACGAGGTCCTTGTACACCGACCGAGGGTTTTCACCCGTGCGATTGATAAAAAAACTTTTATTCAACCGCATCAAGTCGGTCGCAAAGCGCTGCTGAATGAGATTATCACCCACGGCGATAAAAACTGTTTTCAACTGCGCCCGATGCCGCAGTAGATTTAAAAACATCGAATCACACGCAATATCGCGATGATTACTGAGAAACAAATAACCTTGGCTCGGGTCTAGGTCATCCAAGCCGGAAATCGTCAGCTCATCAAGGGTCGAGGCCACCAATTGCTCAACGTAGTCCCGAACCACTGCTTGAAAACCAGCGATTGAGTGCACCATTGCCAGCCGCTTGCGTAGGCTCCGACGCACAAGCGCTCTAACCACAGGGGGCAACAACGCCATCAGGGTTGGATGGGTCCACGCACCAACCAAGTCCTGAAGCGTTTTATCCGTTATCAAACCCTTCAGGACCGCTGAGACTTCAGGGTCGCTATAGGGAAGATTTTCCGAGGATGCACCTTGCATCATGGTTCTAGACTCAGTTATGTTCACAGGCCAACTTCTGACTGTACCAGCTCATGACGGTTTTTCGACCTGCGATGTTAAAGGATCTGAGAGCAATCAATGCGCTCTACAACGATTATATTCTAAATTCTGCCGCCACATTCGATCTCGAACCCATTTCTTTACCGGATAAGACCGAGTGGTTCAAACAGTTCTGCGAGGGCGGGCGGGCCCAGTTGTGGGTTGCCCTCAAGAATGCAGACCTATTGGGTTTCACCGCAAGCCAACCGTTCAGACCCAAAGCAGGCTATCTGAATACCGTTGAGACCAGCATTTACATTGCACGCAGTGCACTGGGCAAAGGTCTTGGAACCGCGCTCTATCGGAAATTGTTTTTAGCCCTGGATGCAACGCCGGTTAATCAAGCCATTGCGATCGTGACGCTACCGAACCCCGCGAGCGTTAAACTCCATCAGCAGCTTGGGTTCCAGGTCGTCGGCGAACTGAGCGACATCGGTGAGAAGTTTGGTCAGGCCCAAAGCGTCTGCATCATGCAAAGAACAAGGACTGAATAATCAACCAGGCGCCCATCGCTTGCAGAACAATAAACACCAACCGGCGCACGAATTGATCCGGGATCCGTTCAAAATTTCTCTGCAACCCGATACTGATAAGAATGACCAAAGGCAATGCCAGCACCGTCTTGATCAGGACCGCTTCTGTGAAATGACCATAAACCACCCCCATCATCGCTCGACTGAAGGTTGAGAGAAAAAAAACGGCTAATAAAGTCAATCGGATCGTTGCCACGGAATCAGGTTGGCGATACAGAAAGTAGGCAATCGGGGCGCCGGCCGCACTGTATAGACCACCAAAAAAACCGCCCAAAAACCCGACGAACACCGCGGAATGACTCGATGACGGCCTCGGCCATTGCGCGGGCTTGAGCATCATCAGAATTCCAGCTGACATCACCATCAAACCCAACCCGGTTTTCAAAAAGTGATCATAGGTTTCGCCAAACCGATCCAAAAAGAGAAACCCTAAGACCAAACTGGGCAATAACCCAAGCGAGATCAACCCAAGCAACCGAAGGTTAATGCCTTTGCGTGATTGCCGAAGAACCAGCAGGGTATTCACCATCGAGATGATCGAAATAATGGCTGTGACCTCAAGAATCGACAAGATGCCCAAGGCCGCTGTGACGGCCACAATGATGAGTCCCATGGCAAAACCCGTAATCGTTTGGGTTACCGCGGCAAAGGCGACGATCAAGAGAAAGAGGCCAAGGGTAGGTAAATCCATATCCGTTTTCCGTTACACTGGGTTCAAAATTTAACTCAAAAAAAATATGGAACTCGAACTCACCGATCGAACTGTTTTCGTCAGCGGCAGTCATCGCGGCACCGGCCGTATTATTGCCAATCACTTCAAGGCTGAAGGCGCGCGCGTGATTGTACACGCTCCAGATGAGGCGGCGCTATTACCGCTACGGGCTGAATTTCCGTTCGCCGTGTCGGGCAAACTCTGGACTGATGAGGGCTGCCAAGCCGTTATTGCGCAAATCTTAGAGCAAACCGAGCAGTTGGACGTTCTAGTGAACAACTATGGCACCGCGGGCCAAGGCACCTGGACCACGACGAGCGCCGATGATTGGCGAGACCTTTACGAACACAATGTGTTGTCGGTGAGTCGCATCACCCAAGGCTTATTACCCATGCTCGGCGCGTCCAGCCAAGGCCGGATTATTAATCTCGGAACCATTGGCTCGACCCGCCCTAATAAGGCCATGCCGCACTATTATGCGGCCAAAGGCGCTTTGGCAACGCTTACGGCAGGGCTCGCAAAAGCCGTACCGAGCAAGCACCTGACGGTCAACCTCGTGTCGCCGGGACTCATCCGAACCCCTGAAGTCGAAGCGTCGTATACTTCGATTGCGCAAAAAAAAGGCTGGGGAGAGACTTTTGATGCGGCTGAGGCAAAAATCACAGAGGCTTTTTTTGAAAACCCATTAGGCCGCATTGCGACCCGAGAAGAGGTCGCGGATGTTGTGGTATTTTTAGCGTCAGCCCGTGCCAGCTTTATTCACGGACAAAATATTCGCGTCGATGGCGGCGCCGTGGGAATTGTTTAAGAGGGTTCGCGCATGCTATGGATCAAAGTGATACACGTCTTATTTGTCATGGCTTGGATGGCTGGGGTTTTTTACCTACCTCGAATTTTAGTCCATGCGGCAGAGGGTCAGACCGCTGGCGAAGACACGCGACGACTAATCATCATGGCTGATAAGCTCGTTCGATTTTCAACGGTGATGATGATCCTTGCGCTCATCCCAGGGTTTGTGCTTTGGCTGCATTATGGGTTTTCAGGGCAATGGCTCTATTGGAAATTAGCCTTCGTTGCCGGCCTGTGCGGGTATCAATGGCAATCCTTCCGGTATGCGGCGCAGCTTAAGCGGGGACAAATCATTCGGAGCTCACTCTTCTTTCGGCTGTATAACGAAGGGGCATTGTTGCTGCTAACACCGATCCTCATCCTCGTCATTGTTAAGCCTCTGTAAACGGCGCGTGCGGCCCAATCGAGTGATCGGGTCCGAAAAAACCACGCTGGCCTGTTATCATAGGACTCCCGACAAAACTTGATGCGGCCTCACTTGATTGACCAAGACCTCATGGCACTGATTAGGGCACCCTTAACGGGTTTTGCGAACCCAACCTTTAAGACCGACCTGGATGACTGGCAGTCACCCTGTGAAGTGCTGAGAGATTTAAATCACAGTTATTGGTACCCGAGGGCACAAATCCCGAAAATGAGCTTTACGGGATTTGAAACCGCAATTGAACAACCCGTTCATCCCGATCTGAAAGCCTTCTACTTGAGCCTTTGGTCTGGCGCCTTGCCCTGCATGCTGGATGGATTGCCGATCTCTTTAATCCAAATCTGGAATCCAGATGATTTTGAACGGTTGATCGGCAATTTAATTGGACACTATTTAATGCAGAAAAATGCGGGCGCTGCGCTGACCTTATTTTTTGCAACGGTTGAAGATGGTAGCGAAAAGATCATCAGCCTCGACAACCGCACCGGTCAGATTCTTTTAGAAACGCCGGGCATGGGTGACGGCGAGGTCTTAGCGCCTTCATTGACTCAGTTTCTTAGCCTGCTTAATCTGCAACCTGCGCCATTGAACCCCATTGAGATGCCCCACCATGACTGATGCCCTGACGCTCACGCCCATTCAACGGGTTAATGGATCCGTGACCCTACCGGGATCAAAGAGCATGACCAACCGGGCATTACTGCTGGCCGCAGTGGCCCAGGGCGAAACGCTGGTCACCAATATCCTCTTCAGCGACGATACTCAGAGAATGTTGGATGCCTTGACCCAACTGGGCGTCCGGGTTGATATCGATCGCGACCAGCGGCAGTGCCAGGTTCTCGGCAAGGCCGGCCCCTTCCCAGCAGACAGCGAAACCCGTGCGCTTCATCTTGGCAATGCCGGCACCGTGCTGAGGCCTTTGACCGCAATGCTGGCTCTGACCCCGGGGGACTTTGTTATCGATGGCGATCACTACATGCGCGAGCGGCCCATCGGTCCGCTCACGGATGCCTTACAAGCATTGAATGTCTCGAGTGTTTACCTTGGCGTACCCGGTTATCCGCCCCTGCAACTTCGCGGTGGCAATCTTAAAGGCGGCGCGCTGACCCTAGACGGCCGCCTCTCGAGCCAATACCTTACGGCCCTGCTACTGAGTCTCCCGATGGGCACGTTGCCCAGCACCATCGATATTGACGGCGAGCTGGTTTCCAAACCTTACATCGATATGACCCTCGCCATGATGTCTGCTTTCGGCGTCCAGGCCAGCCATACCGATTATCAGCGCTTCTACCTTTCGGGCAATCAGCGATATCAAAGCCCGGGTCACTTTATGGTTGAGGGTGATGCCAGTACCGCAAGCTACTTTCTTGCGGCCGCCGCCATTTGTGGCGATGTGACCGTTCACGGCGTTGGCCGAACCTCACTCCAAGGGGACGTTGCCTTTGCTGAGGTTGTGAGGGCCATGGGCGCAAAGGTTGACTGTCAGGACGCGTCGATCCGAGTGCAATCGAGCGGTGAGCTTCGGGGGATTGACGCCGACTTGAATCACATTCCAGATGCGGCCATGACCGTCGCAATCCTTGCGCTATTTGCCGAAGGACCCACCACGATTAGAAACATCTACAACTGGCGCATCAAAGAAACCGATAGAATGACCGCGATGGCAACGGAACTACAACGCGTGGGGGCAACGGTTACCACAACCCGGGACAGCATCACCATCACGCCGCCGAAAACCTTATTACCGGCGAGCATTGAGACTTATGGTGATCACAGAATGGCGATGTGCTTTTCGTTGGTTGCCCTGGGCGGCACGCAAGTTACGATCAACGACCCATCGGTCACCTCAAAAACATTCCCAGACTACTTCAAAGTCTTCGAATCCATCTGCGAGCGCTAAAACCTTCGCCGACTCAAAAACCGCCCAGACCACGACTCCCGGTCTGGGCGCACTGATTGACGCAATCTCTAAGGCAGCAGATGCGCAACCGCATCCCGCTCTTCGATCAGTTCTTGTTCGGTCGTCGTCATTCGAGCGCGAGAGAAATCGTTGATCTCAAGACCTTGCACGATGGTCCAAACACCCGCCTCACAGCGGCAGGGAAAACTGTAAATCAGTCCTGGCGCAATGTCGTAGCTACCATCTGAATAGATCCCCATAGAGACGATCTGATCCTGACTGCCGAGGGCCCAATCCCGCATGTGCTCAGTGGCCGCATTCGCGGCGCTGGCAGCGCTCGATAAGCCTCTGGCTTCAATAATGGCCGCCCCTCGTTGCTGCACCGTTGGAATGAATGTCTCAGAAATCCAGGCTTCATCCACCAACTCCGTCGCCGCGCGACCGACAACGGTTGCGTGAAACAAATCTGGGTATTGGGTCGCTGAGTGATTGCCCCAGATCGCAAGGCCCTCAATGTCCGTGACATGGGCACCCGCTTTCTGAGCCAATTGGGTCTTCGCACGGTTGTGGTCCAAACGAGTCATCGCAGTAAATTGTCGAGGATCAAGACTCGGCGCGTTTCTTTGAGCGATCAGACAGTTCGTATTGGCCGGATTACCGACGACCAAAACCTTCACCGAGGGATCTGCATGTGCGTCCAACGCTTTACCCTGAACGGAGAATATCTGCGCATTGGCTTCCAAAAGATCTTTTCGCTCCATGCCCGGCCCCCGAGGCCTAGAGCCCACTAATAGCGCATAGCAGACGCCATCAAAGGCAACATTGGGATCATCCGTTGGCACAATGCGCTCAACCAACGGAAAGGCACAATCCTCCAGCTCCATTACTACGCCCTTGAGCGCACCCATGGCCGGGGGAATCTCAAGCAATTGCAGAATAATGGGCTGATCCGGCCCAAGCATTTGACCCGATGCGATACGAAACAACAGGGAATAACTGATTTGTCCGGCAGCGCCAGTGACTGCGACTTTAACGGCGGGTTTCATGCGTCATATACTCCTGATTCAGACTTTTTTGATGGGCGCCCGAGGGCGCGGGCGGCAGTATAGCACCGTTTTTCCCGCCAGTTTCCAAGCGCTTTGCAAACCTCACGATGTTAACCCTACACCCGACGCGCCAATCCGCGACCAGCACCTAGGCGTCCCACGCCGGCTTAAAAGTTTCAGAATATCTCCATTGTTATCGGAATGGGTAATAGGCGAGTAAAAACATGATGTTATAACCATAAAATCTTTCTGGAAATCCTCGGAGGGTTGACTTTACCCCCCCCAATGCTATCGTTTGCGGCCCCGTTTCGGTGATGGCATCAGACCGTTGGTCCCACAAACTTAAACGTAAATCTTCTCTTGAAAAACCGGTTTTGGCAATTTGGTTTTAGTACAGCGCTTTTAGTGCAGAGCGTTTAATGCAGAGCGTTTAGCCAATAGCTTTAAATAAGAAGCTTTAAGTAAGAAGCTTTTAATAAATAAACGCGTTCGGTAGACAAAGCGCCGCGTAAAACGGCAATCAGTAATAAGACGAAAGCACGTAATAGGAAGAACGCACGTAATAGGAAGAACGCTTGTGCGCCATCGGGAATAGCGAGGCCTTTTAAGCCGTCATCCTATCACCGTGACGTGATGAGACGTATTTAGACCAACAGCAACCATTATCCTGGTTCTCGTTTGCCATAAGTTCATAAGACCGAATGCAAAACGATGTGATGCTGAGACTCGCGCTTCAGTGTCCTGCGACAAATTGGCACCCTTGGCCTCGGTACCCGAGCCAAAAGCCCCGTTGCATGGCAAGAGCAAATCGATAGGACGCACTCAAGATCGCAATGCGCGCTGCATTGTGGATTTTCGTTAGATGATCCGGCAATAAATTGGTGATTAAGAAGATGGCAAACAGACTCGACGGTAAAATTGGTTTCCCAGATGCAGTGGGCTTGTACGATCCCGCTCAGGAACGCGACGCCTGTGGGGTCGGGTTCGTTGCCAATATTAAAGGGGTCGCCAGTCACGGCATTTTAGAAGATGCCTATCATGTCAATAGCCGTATGGATCATCGAGGCGGTTGCGGATTCGAGGAAAACACCGGCGATGGCGCGGGCATCCTCACCGCCATACCCGATACCTTTTTCCGAAAAATCGCTGGGGCGCTGGCGTTCGAACTACCCGAGGCAGGGCGGTATTCGGTTGGTAATCTTTTCCTGCCAACGGATGAACCGCTGCGCATCAGCTGCCAACAGACCATCGAGCAGGTTGTTACGGCTGAAGGCTTAACCTTTTTAGGCTGGCGAGCGGTCCCGATCGCGCCAAAAACCGCGAACATCGGACCCGCCGCCCAAGCGGCAATGCCGTTTATTGCTCAGTTATTCATCGCCAGCCCGACCAGCGATTCAGAAGCTGACTTTGCTCGCAAGCTCTATATCGCTCGAAAACAGTTTTCAGCCCGCTTACAGCCCTTAGTACCGGATGATCAACTGGTTTATGCCTGCAGCTTGTCGCCCCGAGTCATCGTCTATAAAGGCATGCTCACGCCGGGGCAGCTGTTTCCTTTTTATAAAGATCTCACCAACGGCGACTATGAGACCCATCTGGCCATGGTGCACTCACGCTTTAGCACGAATACCTTTCCGTCCTGGGATCGCGCGCAGCCGAACCGCTTCATGAGCCACAACGGCGAAATCAACACCCTCAGAGGCAATCAAAATTGGATGACGGCCCGGCAGGGCGCCGTTTCATCGCCGCTCTTTGGCGATAACATTGAAAAAATCTTTCCTTTGGTTGAACCGGACTGCTCTGACTCTGGAACCTTCGATAATGTTTTGGAGTTCCTGCTGCTTTCCGGGCGCAGCCTTCAAGAATCGGTCATGATGATGATCCCCGAAGCCTGGCAGGCTGATGTCAACATGAGCGCTGAAAAACGCGCATTTTATGAATACCATTCTGCGCTGATGGAGCCTTGGGATGGCCCGGCATCGATTGTGTTTACCGACGGCCATGCCATTGGGGCCGTACTGGACCGCAATGGTCTAAGGCCTATGCGCTACGTGGTGACTGGTGACGGCTTGCTGATCGCGGGGTCAGAAGCGGGCATGGTTACCGTTGATGAGGCCAATGTGAAAGAAAAAGGCGCGCTGGGCCCCGGGCAACTCTTGGCGGTCGATATCGCCGAGGGTCGCTTGTATCACGACACCGAAATGAAAGACATGCTGGCTGCAAGTCAAGACTTCAGTGCATGGGTTGGCAAGATCAATGAGCTTGATGACGACCTGGCCAAAGCTGTTGAAAAACTGCAGCGAATGCGCGCTTTTGGCTACACCACTGAAACGATGCAGTTCATGCTCAAACCCATGATTACGGATTTTATTGGCCGTCTGCGTCCTTCGGTTAGAATCTTTGTCTAGCTTGCCTATCTGATAAGTCGCGTATGATTTACGACTACTTCAAGCAGTTGTTTGCCCAGAGTCACCAATCCAGCGATTGACTCCATTCGCGAAGAAGTGGTGATGTCCTCAGCCTGCTTTATTGGGCCGGAAGGCAATCTGGTCGAAACCACCGAGCAGCAGGTCCAAGCGCTTGAGCTCATATCCACATCCGATTTTATCGAACGATGAACTGGCAAACACTGAAGGCCGCGAACGAACAGGATTGGCAGACTAAGACCATCGACATCACCTTGACAACAGCGTCATGACGGCGCCCTCGGCATGCAAGCAGCCCTCGACCGGATCTGCGCAGAAACCAGCACAGGCGATCGATGACGGGCTACGCATTCGGTGCTCTTCAGAGCGCAATCGTGAGGTCACTAAAGATCAGATAGCCTTGAGCGCTTTGGTGGCCTGCGGCGCAGTTCACCATCATCTCGTGTCGGCCCATCAACGCACCCAAATCGGCTTGATCATCGAAACCGGCGAAGCGCGCGAGGTGCACCACTTCTGCCTTTGCTCACCGGCTATGGCGCAGACGCCGTGAATCCGTACCTTGCGATCGACGCCCTTTGGCAGGTGCGACAAGAGGGCTGTACTGAGCGACCATCGACATCCCAAAGCCTTCGATGTATGAAGCGAAAAATACCGCAAAGCCGTGGGCAAGAGGCATGCTCAAGGTGATGGCCAAAATGGGGATCTCAACGTCTGCAGTCTTATAAAGGCGCGCAAATTTTTGAAGCGGTTGGGCTCGCCGACGACATCATCAACCGCTGTTTTCGCGGCACCGCCAGCCGAGTGGGCGGCATTAATTTTGACACCTTGTTCGAAGGAATCGCTGCAACGACACGCAGCTGGGTTTTCCAGAGAGATCCTTAGAATCTTCGAGCGATTCTGCCCAACCCAGGCGATATCCACTGGCGTAGCGGTGGCGATACCCACATGTGGGATCCCATCAGCATTACGAATCTGCAAGTCGCCGCGCAAACCAACAATGATCGAGGCCTACTGGGCTTTTGCAAAGCATGCCAATGACGGATTGCCACCAAGAAAGCCACCCTCCGCGGCCTGTTGACCTTCAAAGAGGGTCTTGTACCAGCGGTCCCGAATCGAGGATGTGGAGCCTGCTGCTGAAATCGTCAAACGGTTTTGCACCGGGGCGATGAGCCTGGGATCGATCTCGCTCGGAAAGCCATGAAACCTTGGCGATTGCGATGAATCGCATCGGCGGCAAATCAAACACCGGCGAGGGCGGCGAAGACCCGGTTCGATTTACCCCCATGCTCAACGGCGACTCAAAGCGATCCGCGATTAAACAGGTCGCATCCGGGCGTTTTGGCGTCACCATCTGGTATCTGGCCAATGCTGACGAACTTCAAATCAAGATCGTTCAAGGTGCGAAGCCCGGCGAAGGCGGTGAACTTCCCGGGCGATAAGGTCGACGATTACTATTGCGAAAATCCGTCACTCCACGCCCGGGCGTTGGCTTGATCAGCCCGCCACCCCACCATGACATCTATTCCATCGAAGACATGGCGCAGCTGATACACGATCTTAAAGAATGCCAATCGTGCCGCTCGAATCAGCGTCAAACTGGGCTCTGAAATCGGCGTTGGCACCATTGCGGCCGGCGTCACCAAGGCAAAAGCGGACCACCTGGTGATTGCAGGTCATGACGGTGGCACCGGGGCATCACCACTGACGTCGATTAAACACGCTGGGCTGCCCTGGGAGCTCGGCATCGCGGAGACCCATCAGACGCTAGTAATGAACAATCTGCGGTCGCGGGTCGTACTGCAAACAGACGGTCAAATAAAGACCGGCCGAGATTGCAATGGCGCGCTGCTCGGGCGCGGAAGAATTTGGTTTTGCCACCGCGCCGCTGGTCACCCTGGGTGCATTATGATGCGGAAATGTCACCTCAATACCTGCCCTGTTGGGATCGCAACGCAGGATCCTGAGCTTCGCAAGAAGTTTGCCGGCAAGCCCGAGAGCGTAGTGAACTATTTTTTATGGTGCGCAGAAGAGCTGCGCGTAATAATGGCAGCTGGGGATTCGAGCTGTCAACGACATGGTCGGCGCGCGGACCATGCTAGACATGCGAGCAGGCGGTTGACCACTGGAAACCAACGGGCTCGACCTGTCAGTGCATTCTTACGCAGAGCACATCGTTTACGAGGGAACAGAGGTCTATCAGACAATCGAGCAGGATCACGGCCTCGAAAGGCGCTCGACAACGACCTGATACGCTTGCACAACCGGCACTACAGAGCGGCGAGCGGTGCATATCGAACATGAGTCTTAAACATCAACCGCGTTGTCGGCACCATGCTGTCCCACGAGGTTGCCAAAGCGACGCAAGGCGAGATGCTGCCCGATGACACCATCTCAATTAAGCTCAAGGGGCTCAGCCGGGACAAAGTCTCGGCGCATGGCTTGCCAAAGGCATTACGATCGAAGTCGAAGGCGACTGCGAATGATTACGTCGGCAAAGGTTTAGTCGGGCGGCAAGATGATCGTCTACCCGCCAAACGACCAACTTTAAGCGCTGAGGACAACATCCTGCTGGGTAACGTCATACTGTACGGCGCAACGTCCGGCGAGGCCTACTTCAGCGGCATCGCCGCGGAGCGTTTTTGCGTCAGAAACAGTGGCGCAACCGCTGTCGTCGAAGGGATTGGCGATCATGGCTGTGAATACATGACCGGTGGACGCGTGGTAATTCTTGGCAAGACCGGACGAAACTTTCGGGGCCGGCATGAGCGGCGGCATTGCTTATGTTTGGACACCGAGGGTGAATTTCATCGGCAGTGCAACTCGGAAACGTTTGAACTGAAGCAACTCAGTGCAGCGGATAAGACGAGCGTCCGCGCACTTATAGAAAAACACAAAAGCTACACGGGTCTGCAGTTGCGCACGTTTACTCAACGACTGGGACTGAGCTCAACACAATTCGTTAAGGTCATGCCAAGCGACTACAAGCGGGTTCTTGAAGCGCAGCAACGCGAAAATAAAGACAACCGCAGAGTCGGATTAGGAAGACTCACATCATGGGAAAAGCAACCGGATTTAAAGAATTACAGCGCGAGACGGTGCCTTATCGTGATGCTCTGGCGTGTTATCGATTTCAAAGAAATCTATACCGAGCCCGAAGACGCAACCTGAGCACACAGGGCGCGCGCTGCATGGACTGCGGCGTGCCTTTCTGTCAAGCAACAACGGCTGTCCCGTGTATAACTTCATTCCCGGAGTGGAATGACCTGGTTTATCAACGGACGGTGGAAGGAGGCTCTTGACCGCCTGCACAAAACCAATAATTTTCCGGAATTTACCGGTCGCGTATGTCCGGCACCCTGCGAAGGTGCCTGCGTGCTTGGCATAACTGAGCCCGCCGTCACGATCAAAAATATAGAAGCGGCCATCATCGATCGAGGCTTTGAAGAAGGCTGGGTGAAGCACCGAACCAGCCGGGCACCGTACGGGTAAAACTGTCGCCGTTGTCGGCTCTGGCCCGTGCGGGCTGTCCGCTGCAGCGCAGCTAAATCACAGCCGGGCACAAAGTCACAGTTTATGAGCGCGACCGACTCGGTTGGCGGCTTGTTGATGTACGGCATCCCTAATATGAAACTCGAGAAAAGCCTCATCGAGCGCCGGGTGCAAATCATGAGAGAAGAAGGCATCGAATTCCTGGTTAATCAGGATGTCGGCAAAACCCTTAGCCCTACGGAGCTGGTGTCTAATTTTGATGCCGTCTTACTTGCGACCGGCGCGACCGTTGCCCGTGACCTGAATATCCCCGGGCGCGATGGCCCCGGCGTTCATCTTGCGATGGCTTTTTTGACCGCAAACACCAAAAGTCTGCTGGATTCAAACCTCAAAGATGGCAACTATATTTCAGCAAAGGATAAACACGTTATTGTGATTGGCGGTGGCGACACCGGGACCGACTGCCTCGGCACCTCACTCCGACACGGGTGTAAAAGCCTCGTCAACTTTGAGCTCCTACCGCAACCCCCACAAACCCGGGGGGCGGATAATCCTTGGCCGCTTTGGCCGAAAATCTTTCGCGTCGATTACGGTCATGCCGAAAGCGAGGCCCGGTTCGGAGACGATCCTCGTCAATACTCAGTGCTCAGCAAAACCTTTCTCCGTCACCCAGACGGCACCCTCAAAGGGGTCGTAACCGTTGATGTGGATCACAATCTTCAAGAGGTCCCTGATTCAGAAAGAACCTGGGAAGCGGACCTGGTTTTATTGTCCATGGGGTTTTTACAACCCGAACATTACCTCAACGAATCGCTTGCGATGGACGTCGATCCAAGGGGCAATTTCATTGCGGATAAAGAAAACTTTAGAACCAGCGTTGCCAAGGTTTATGCTGCAGCAGACTGCCGACGGGGACAGGATCTGGTTGTGCGCGCGATTAACGAAGGCCGAGAAGCGGCAAGAGAAATTGACCGCGATCTGATGGGCTCTACCGAATTGCCGTAAGGGGCCCGTCATCAGCCGACAGCATGACCATCTGCCGTCCCGACAAACCGCTTGGGGTCATCGATCTACCGGTCTGTAAGAAAGCGATCCAAGGTCTGCTCGAGGGCTGCTTCATCAATCTGGCTGGTCACTTCAGCCCGTCCCAGGTCCCGCAGCATCACCAAGCGCAAGCCCGCAGACGTTGCTTTTTTATCGCGGCCCATCGCTTGCAGAAAAGCCGTTTTCTTCAAACCCTTTGGCGGCAGTATTGGCAGCGCGAACGCTGTAAGTAACTGTTTTAATTGCTCCGGGGCGGATTCAATCAAAGCTTTTGAGCGCACCGAATAATCCGCCGCCATCATCAGCCCAATGGCAACCGCCTCACCATGGAGCACCACCCCATAACCCGATAGCGTTTCTATGGCATGCCCAAAGGTATGACCCAAATTCAGGAGCGCTCGCTTGCCCTGCTCGGTCTCATCCTCGGCGACGATGGCGGCTTTAATACGACAACTCCACTCGATCATCGCCATTAAGCACGCGCTATCTCGGTCCATGATGGGGGCCTGATTCGCCTCAAGCCATTGAAAGTATTCCCAATCCGCAAGTGCTGCATGCTTTACAATTTCCGCAAGTCCAGCCGAAAATTCGCGGTCACTTAACGTCTTTAACGTTTCAACATCCATCACGACCATCTTGGGTTGATGAAAGGCCCCAATCATATTTTTGCCCAAAGGATGATTCACTGCGGTTTTACCGCCCACGGAGGAGTCAACCTGAGCCAAAAGCGTGGTTGGCACCTGAATCACTGGAACCCCGCGTTGATAGACTGCTGCTGCAAACCCAGTGACATCGCCAACAACCCCGCCACCAAGCGCAATAAGGGTTGTCTCACGGGTATGTCCGCCAGCCAATAGCGCCCCGATAATGGCATTGATCTGATCCAGCGTCTTATGGGCCTCGCCATCCGGCATGATGTAGGCGCCAAGCATTCGATCGCCGAAATGCTTTTTGAGCGGCTCTAGATATAACCCGGCAACCGTTTCATTACTCACCACAAAGACCGATTCGCCCGCCGCCACCGCCAGCACGTCTTGACCCGCCCCGGTGGTCCCAGTAATCAAACCTGGGCAAAACACGATCGGGTAACTGCGATCTGCAAGCTCAACCGTAATCGATTTCATTCTTCTGTAATCCATTCTTGGCGTTGAAGCATTGAAAGCATAACCTCGATCATTTTCTTTCCTGGTCGGTTATCAACCGATACCGTCACATCAGCAACTTCCTGATAGAGCGGGTCCCGGGTCCGCTGCAACGCCTGAAAGAAGGCGCGGCGATCAACGTTTTGGAGCAGCGGCCTTTTACGATCATCCGCAGTTCGTTTGAGCTGGGTTTCAATATCCGGCTTAAGGTAAATCACGAGACCCCGGGTTGCTAAAATCTGCCTATTTTCTGGCCGCAGCACTGCGCCCCCACCCGTCGCCAACACCAGGCTCGGCTGATGGGAAAGTGTCTCGAGGATCTTTGACTCGCGGTCCCGAAAGGCAGGCTCGCCCTCCATTTCGAAAATTACGCGAACACTTACCCCGGTTTTTTTTTCAATCTCATGATCGGTGTCTAAGAATTGCAGGCCCAATCGCTTGGCCAGTAATTTACCAAGCGTTGTCTTTCCAGAGGCCATGGGCCCAACAAGGAAGATACTGGCGTGTTGACGCAGTTCCATTGGATGCAGACTGGTTATCGAACGCGGTCGCCAGATTCACGAATAATCTTAGGCGTAATAAAAATCAGAAGCTCATCTTTATCTTTTGTTCGCGCTGAATTACGAAACAACCGCCCAACCAACGGCAGGTTACCCAAAACCGGCGTCTTCAGCTGGATCAAATCGGTTCTCGTTTGATACAACCCACCCAGCACCACGGTTTCACCATCGCTGACAATGACTTTGGTTTGAATGCTTTCAATATCTATGGCGGGCGGGCCCCCTGGCGTGGGATCTCCCCGGGAATTGTTGGTCACATCCAGTTCCAATATGATCCGATCATCCGCGGTGATTTGAGGCGTGACCGTCAGGCCAACGGTAGCATTAATAAAGGCCGTCGATGTAGCCCCCCCACCCGTGTCGGATTGATAAGGGATCTGGCTCCCGAATTGACTGTTGAGCTTTTATCTGATGTAATAATGGTTGGCCTTGAAACCGTCTCCCCCATTCCCTCGCTTTCAAAGAGCTGAAGCTCCAAATCCAACAACAAATCATTATTTACCAAACCAAACGCAATCCCCCGGTCTTACCCGAGCCCGTACCCAAATCAACGATGAGGTTTTCAGAGGCAGCACCGCCCAAGGTCTCCATCGAACTACCGTATTGAATTCCGTTCGGGCTATCACCCCAGGAAATATTGCCCGCGGTTCCCCAACGGATTCCGGCTTCTCTTTTAAAACTATCACTGGCTTTCACAATTCTAGCTTCGATCATGACTTGCCTGACTGGGATATCCAATTGATTCAACAAGATTCTCAGCTGGCGTGATCCGACTGGGTGTTTCGGTCACGATAATCGCATTGGTTCGATCATCAACAAGAATCGAGCCACGATCGGACACGATCCCAGCAGAGCCGCCACCCGAGCCTTCACCCGAGCCACTGGTATCACCCTGGCTGGAAAATAACGCAACAATGTCTGAGGCATTGGCGTACTTCACCTTAATGAGTTCGGTTCGCAGCGGCGCAAGCTCCGCAATCTCCTGTTGGTTCTCAAGCTGGGTGCGTTCCTGATCGGCCAATTCAGCCGCCGGCGCGACCAACAGCACGTTGCCTTGCACCCGCTTATCCAACCCCTTGGTTTTCAGGACAATGTCCAAGGCCTGATCCCAAGGAACCTCCTTGAGTCGCAGGGTGATCGCCCCAGACACCGTATCACTGGCCACCAGGTTTAACTCGGTGAAATCGGCAATGAGCTGGAGTACAGCACGCACTTCAATATCCTGAAAGTTCAGCGATATCCTTTCGCCTACATAGGTAAATTCGTTCTTACGTCGCTCTGCCTCCTTTTTGGAGAACCGGCTTCACCTCAAGAATAAACGCCTGATCCGACTGATACGCCAGGTAATCAAATTCCCCTGTCGTCGCACCACTTCAATCACCGCTTGATCACCCTGCTGATAAACCTCAATGCGATCGATCGGGGTGGCGAAATCTGTCACATCGAGTTGTTGCTCAAGGGAAGGCGTTAAAGTGGTGTCCGGCATCGTCAACACGATGCGACCGCCAACCTGATCAAGATCAACCGCGATATTGGGTTCGCTGAGGGTGATAATAACGCGCCCTTCGCCTTCTGAGCCCCGCTTAAAATCGACATCATCGACATTTGAGCGCGGCTGATTTCCGGGCATGGCGGCCGCGCCGCTGGTTGTCCGAGCGGTTGCGTCCAAGTCTCGGCCGACCGAGACTTGCAGCGTTCGACCGCGCACTTGCGTGCTATAGCCCACCAATTCAGATAGCGCGATAATGATTCGAGTTCGATCTTGGGTCTCTAAAACGGTCATGTTTCGAGCATTGCCCGCACCCAGGGCGTGATACTTGCTTGCAAGACCACTACTGACCCCGACCAAGTCGAGGGAGATCCTTGCCGGCTCGGCAATCGCATAACCCGTGGGCTCTGGCGGCACCTCATCAAAGGTTAAGGTAATGTCAGTCCGGTCTCCGCTAGCCATTGAAAACGTGACGTCTTGGAGTTCAATGGCCAAGGCGCTTGCCGATATAAAATAGAGCATCGTCAACACAATACCCGCTATAAGCGTTCGTTGCTTTGACATCATCTTGTTGTTCATAAGAATCCTTACCGCGTTAGCCTTCTGAAGTCCCGAGGAGTTCGATTGTTCTCGGCCTTAACAACCAGCCTCCGCCGCCGTTACTGACAACTTCCACCAGCTCTAATCGAGTCTCTTCAATTTTTTCAATCTTGCCCCACTGGGTACCCAAATAAGCACCCACGCCAACTTGATGCACAACGCCCTCGCCATCTTTAATGAGCCCGTAATACTGCCCACGAAGCTCGAGCGAACCCACCATTTGCAAGGTGGCCAAATTCATCTCCTCCAAATAGCTTTTCACATGGTTTGCAGGCGGTCGAATCGATCCGGGTGCCGGCTTGTTTGTCCGGCTTGCGATGACCAAGGGGGCTTGAAAGGGGCTCCGGAGATTCGCAGCACCATATTTGAACGACTCATACGGCTTGAATTCGGGAAGTGGTTGCACCCGCCCCGTTGGTTCGCCGGCCACTTCATCGAAAAAGGTGCGCAAATCGGAGAACTCATTGCTACCAGAACAACCGGCCAGCAAAACAAGCATTAAGCCCAACGCTAAACTTCGACGACTGCCGCCTGCTCGAGCGTTCACTTCGAGGCTCCGTCTTTATACCGATAGGTCTTGGCGGTAATGCCCATTTTTAAGAGCTTACCCCGATCAGCACCGCCACTGCCCTGAGGCGTGATCTCAAAGTCATGCAGGGTAACGATCCTGGGCAAATCGGCGACATCACTCACAAAAGCCCCTAAATCATGGTAGCCCCCAATTACTTCCATTCGAATGGGCTTTTCAACGTAGTACTCAAGAACTTTCTCAGGCTGCAGATCAATCTTGTTGAACACCAAACCATTTTTCGAGCCAACCTCTGAGATATCCTCAATCAAACCAGGAATTTCCGTATCCAGCGGTAACTGACTCAGGATCTTCTGAAAGTTGGCCTCCATTTCCTTACCCTGCAACCGATACCCTTCCAAGTTTGCTGCTTGGCGGTATTTTTCACGATAACTCGTTTTCAGGCTAACCTCTTCTTTGCTCGCACTGGCAAGCTCCTTTTGCAGGTCCGTCACCATCAGGAAATAGCCTAGCCCGAGCAGCAGGCAGAATAACACCAGACCCGCAATCACCTTAATCGGCGCAGGCCAAAGCCCGGCGCTGTTAACATCCAATTCGCTCAGATCAATTTCGCTCAAGTTGATATTATTGAGCTTTTCCATGATATCTTTTAGCGCCATCAGCTTCCCTCCGCGCCAGCACTCGGCGCGCTGACTTCAACCGAAAGCTCAAACCGGCTGGCCTCAGGGCCCGCCTGGGGAAAGGCGTTAATGCTGGTAACATTGCCACCCTTAAACCATAAGGAACCGTCGAAGGCTCGAAGCTGCTCCGAGATCCGGCTATTGTCTTCGGCAACGCCCGAAACATCGATGTTGCCGCCTCGCAAGGTCAGTCGCTCAAAAAACACATTGTTTGTCAGCTGCCGCGCTAATTCATCAAACAATCGCACGCTGACCGGCCGATTGCCTTGCAGTTCTTGAATCACCCGCATGCGATCTAATAATTCTTTGCGTTTTTTCTGCAACGTTCTGATTTCTGCAATCCGCGCATCAAGGCCTTCGATTTCCGACACGATAAAGGCAACCCGGGCTTTCTGGCCATCGATTTCTGACTCGTACACTCGCCAAGCACCAACTAGTAGCAATACAGCGATCAGCCCCGCCGCCGCCAGACCGTTCAGGAATTCCCGCTGCAACCGATCGCGCCGCTTCTGGCGCCAAGGCAACAAATTAATTTTCAAATTCACCATGAATTCGTCCAATACCGGGCGTCTGCCGGCTGTTTAACCATTTCAACCAAACCGTTCAACTCAATCAATACGTCTCATTCAATACGTCTTATTCAATACTTCTTATTCAATCGAAGTTTCGCATGGCTAAACCACACGCAATCATCATCGACGGCGCATCTTTAATCAATCGATCCGCATCCACATGGTCGCTGATCCTCATATTATCAAATGGGTTTGCAACACTGCAGGGCGTACCCAATCGCGCCTCGATCAGCGCATCCAGGCCCGCTAGATTCGCGGTTCCACCCGCAAGGACGATTCGATCAACATCATTATAAGTTGTCCCGGAATAAAAAAATTGCAAAGACCGCATAACCTGTTGCAACAGCGCCTCTTTAAAAGGATTCAGCACGGTCTCTTCATAGTCATCCGGCAATCCACCAAACTTCTTGGCTTTTCCTGCCTCAGCGGCAGTCAGATCATATTTTCGCTGAATGTCATCGGTTAGCTGCTTGCCGCCAAAGCTTTGTTCCCGGGTATACAGCACCTGGGTACCGGACACCACTGACAGCGTGGTCATATCCGCGCCAATATCAAGAATCGCCAAAACATCCGGCACACCCAACGTCGGATCCCGCGTAAACAACTCTAAGTCTAAGGCAATGGCGCGCTGCACGCAGTGGGCTTCAATGTCGATCACCTCCGGGATTAAGCCTGACAGCTCAACTGCGGCTTGTCGGGACTCAATATGCTCTTGCCGGCAGGCAGCAATCATTACATCGACCATGCCTTCAGATCGCGCGGTGGGTTCTAATACTTGGAAGTCCAAGGCAACCTCATCGAGCGGATACGGGATATATTGATCCGCATCCATGAGCAGTTGTTCTTCGATTTGATTTTCTTTTAAAGACGCCGGCACCTCGATGATTTTGGTAATCACAGCAGAGCCGGCCACTGCGACGGCGGCTAACTTCGCCTTGAATTTGGTTGATGATTGCAACCGCTTGATCGCCTCAGCGACCGCATCAATATCAACAATATTTTGCTCAACCACCGTATTTTCAGGCAACGGCTCGGCCCCATAGCTTTCAACGACCCACCCTTCATCATCGCGGCTAAGCTCAAGCAGTTTGATCGCTGAGGCGCTGATATCTATGCCCACCAAACCGGGCTTGCGGCTCCCAAAGAGTTTCAACATTGTTTTTCCTGAACGATAATCACCGTGCTTTAACTGTTGTAAACGATGAGCGGTTACCCAGTATCACTTAAAAGACCCAAATAAACTATACTCGCTGGCGCTAGCCGGTCATAATTATGATTGCTTTCAGTGACTTTAAGACGCTAATTGATCCATCACAAGCCCTTAGGTCTCAACCTTTGATCATCAAAACGCCATGAAACGCTTTTTAATTTCGACTCTCTTCGTCACCGGCATGGCTCTCAGCGCATTGGGCATGGGCCTGTCCGCCGCCTACCTGTATCTGAACCCTCAGGTTCCTGATATTTCAACCTTCACCGAGGTTGACCTAAAAGCCCCCCTTAAAATTATCAGCCAAGACGGTAAGCTCATACAGGAATATGGCGAGCGCCTGATCCCAATCACCTTTGACCAAATCCCGAGAGACTTTATCAATGCGCTGCTGGACACCGAAGACAAACGGTTTTTTGAGCACAGCGGTATTGACCTCATCACCGTTGCGAATGCCACCTGGCAACTCCTGGCCAATGCTGGGGATATCAAAACTGGCGCATCAACCATTACGATGCAGGTTGTCAAAAACGTGTCCGGCGCCTCAGAAGTCCGGTTTATTCGCAAATTCAAGGAAATGTTACTCGCCATCAAGCTCGAGCAAGCGTTAACCAAGCAAGATATTCTCACGCTCTATCTCAATATCGTTCCGTTTGGAAAGCACGCCTACGGCATACAGGCCGCCGCCCAAACCTACTATGGCAAACCCGTGTCAGCGCTCTCGCTTGCGCAAAAGGCGATGCTGGCAGGAATTCCAAAGGCGCCAGAAGCGGGAAACCCGATCAATGGTCCCAAACGGGCGTTAGATCGACGTAATCTCATTTTGGACCGCATGGTCGAACAGGGCTCGATCACTCAAACCCAGTTGAGAAAAGCGCAAAGCGAGCCGATCACGGCCAAAGTATTTGAGCGTCAGATTGAACTCCCTGCGTTGTACGCCGCCGAATTGATTCGAAGTGAAATTATCGAAACCTTTGGTCGCAAGGCTTACTCTTTAGGTCTTGAAGTCACCGCAACGATTGATAGCCGCATGCAAAACGCCGCGGAGCGCGCCCTCATCAAAAAACTCAACGAATATGATCGGCGCCATGGTTACCGAGGCCCGGAAGCCGCGGCGCTTGCCGGCACCAAAACATTTTTGGCCAATGGTCAAACAGCCTACCCCGCTTACTGGCTTAAAACCTTAACCGACGTCCCAACGATTGGCGACCAACACCCTGCAATCGTTGCCGGCATTAATGATGTCAGTATTACGGTGCTGACGAAAACTGGCGAAACAATTATCATCGCCTGGCCGGAACTTCGCTGGGCAAGGCCTTACATCAATGTCAACCAACGGGGGCCCCAACCCAAATCCCCAAGCGCCTTCCTCAGCCTTGGCGACTTGATTCGAATTGACTCGACCGACGGCGTCACCTGGCGACTCGGTCAGGTGCCTTCGATCCAGGGCGCTTTTGTCGCGGTTGACCCGAGTGATGGCGGCATTAGCGCCCTGGTCGGCGGCTATGATTTCAATTTAAATCAATTCAATCATGCCACCCAAGCAAAACGCCAACCTGGCTCCAACTTCAAACCTTTTTTCTATGCGGGCGCAATGGAAAGTGGCGTGACCGCGGCCTCAATTTATAATGATGCGCCTGTCGTGCTGCCAGGCGGCGAGCTCGAAGAACAATATCGCCCGAAAAACTCCGGCAGCCAGTTTAGGGGCAATATTCGCTTGCGAGAGGCGCTCTACCGCAGCATCAACTTAGTGTCACTCAGAGTGCTGCTCGACTATGGGCCCGATAATGCCATTAACTATGTCAAACGGTTCGGGTTCAACACCGCTGGCTTCCCGCGGAATGTCCAACTCGCCTTCGGTGGTGGAACCATTGCCTTAACACCACTCGAGGTCGCAACCGGTTATGCCATGTTCGCGAATGGTGGTAAAAAAGTATCTAACTATTTGATTGAATCGATCACCTCGATCAATACCGACGAGCATCCAGCGCTGAACGCGCAACCCTGCACAACGCCTTGCGAGCCCCGCGTTAATGAACAGGTCATCGACCCAAGAATCGCCTTTATTATGAACAGCATCTTAAAAGACACCATCCAAAAGGGGACGGGCAGAAAGGCCTTCAAAGCCCTTGGCCGGGAAGATCTGATGGGCAAAACAGGCACCACCAATGACCAAAAAGATGCTTGGTTCTCTGGTTATGTAGACGCCATGGTAGCCACAGCATGGGTGGGCTTTTCCAGTAACGCGCCCGTCGGCAACCGCGAATGGGGCTCGACAACCCCGATCGAAACCTGGATTGAATTTGCCAAAGCCGCACTGCCGACGGCCACAACCAATGCCATCGTGGTTCCTGACGGCATCGTTTCAATAAAGATTGACCCTGAGACCGGCAAACGCGCGGGTCCGTCGGATCCGAATGGCATCTTTGAGTATTTCAGAGTGGAATTCGCGCCAGAACAGATTGACAACTCAGGGCCCGTTGACCAAGCAACCCAATATCAGGACATCTTTTAGGCGCGATGCTTTGAGTCGCCTCAACTGCGGTCGCTGCAAGGCAAAAGGCTCGATTGGACCTTGGCCCGGTAAACAAGCTGTCGGCACCCGAGGTGATTTTACCGCAAGATCATGGCGACAGGACGTCCTCACAACGCGCACTGATTAGCGGCAGGCGCGTCGCTGGAGTGTCCTTTTGCCTGGCATGCATCGCGTTCGGGACTTGTTTGCCGCAGCGACTTGTAACAAGGACTTGTAAAACAGGGGCTTGTAACAGGCGCTTATAACAGGAGTCTTTCACGATGCGTGCTTTACCCGGCAAGCGCTGCGCTAACGATCATTTTTACCGCGGTATTTAGCGTTAAGACGATCCACTTCCGCCGCAGGTTCTTTTTCACGCCAGGCATAAGCCCACCGCAGGAATTTTACCTGCGATGCTTTTAACTGCGTGCTTCGCCTTAAGGGCTGTTAGCGGAAATGCTCAGGGCGCTTTAGCTGCTACTGCCGCCTCGACGGAATCGCTTGTTAAAGCGATCGATTCGACCACCCGTATCGATCTTTTGCTTACCCGTGTAGAATGGGTGGCATTGTGAGCACACATCGATAAGGATATCTTTGATCGCGGGTCGAACCCACTTTGATCACGTTACCGCAACTGCAGGTTGCTTTAATCGACTCGTAATTAGGATGCGTTTCGGCCTTCATCGGGTTTACCTGGCTTTGTGTTCGCGAAAAGGCGCAAATGATACCAGAGAAAACCACAGAAGCAAGCGATCTAGAATGGCCATGACACCGAAATTGAGCACCGATCCAAAGTTCTACAACATTGCCTTGCCGGTTCCGTTGCAGGGCACGTTCGAATACAGTCATCCAACGCCCATTATGGTCGGTCTTCGGGTCAAGGTCCCCTTCTCAGGCCGAGAGTTAATTGGCATTGTTGTCAGCCACTGCGCCAATCCCGCCACCGATCCCAAGAAAATCAAATCGATCATCACAACCATCGATTCGGAACCGGTTCTACCGCAAACCATTTTTGACCTGTGCCTGTGGTCTGCTCAATATTATTTACATCCCATTGGCGAAGTCTTTGCTGCGGCACTACCGGGCAAGATCAAGCAAGGCGCAGGACTTTACGAAACGACGACCGTGCTAGGCCTTGCACCCGCCACGGACAAGGCTGCCGCCGAGGAACGCGTTAATCGTTCACCCAAACAATTGGCGTTGCTGCGCGCCCTCATTGAACGCAAGGCACTCTCCCGACTCGAACTCAATCAAAACCAATACTCGTCTGCCATCATCAAAGCGGTGATCGACAAGGGTTTGGCGCGCTGGCAGGAACGCATCAATGTCAACCCCGTTCAGGCGCCCCATAAGCCACCCGAGGCAGCGATAAACCCAACGGCTCAGCAACAATTGGCAATCGATTCCGTTGATCTTAGCGGGCACAAAACCTATTTGTTGTACGGCGTCACCGGTAGCGGTAAAACGGAGGTTTACTTAAGACTGATCGATCAAGTGCTTGCGACCGGGCGTCAAGCGCTCATCTTGGTGCCAGAGATATCCTTAACCCCTCAAACCTTAACTCGGTTCGAACATCGTTTCGGCAGACCCGTCGTCGCCTTGCACTCGAATCTCACGGACCAAACCCGTAGCGCGCACTGGCGACAAGCTCGCAGCGGTCAAGCGCCGATTATTATCGGCACTCGATCGGCCATCTTTACGCCGCTCGCGCGACCGGGCCTCATTATTGTAGACGAGGAACACGACAGCTCTTATAAGCAGCAAGACGGCTTTCATTACTCCGCCCGAGATCTCGCCTCGGTTCGGGGGGTTGCTGAAAACATCCCGGTGATCCTTGGATCAGCAACCCCATCGCTGGAATCTTTTCACAATGTTGCAACCGGCAAATATACCCAACTATTGCTCGAAACCCGTGCCAATGGCGCCGCCCGGGAGCGCTACGAGATATTCCCAATCCCCGACAACCAAAAGGATGCCTTACCTGACAACCGGTTATTTGACGCCATGGCTGAAACATTAGATCGGGGGGAGCAGGTTTTGGTGATGCGGAACCGACGAGGCTATGCACCGGTTTTATTCTGTTCAAATTGTCGGTGGATCGCCCAGTGCAATGCCTGCGACGCGCGCTTAACCGTTCACCGGCAAGAATCCGGACTCAAATGTCATCATTGCGGACAGCAGCAGGTAATACCCAGTCGCTGCCCCGCCTGCCAACAAAGCAGCCTGCTACCCCTTGGCGATGGCACTCAGCGACTTCAAGAAACCTTTCAGAAACGATTCCCGAATTTCCCAGTGATTCGGATCGACAGCGACAGCACCAAACAGCGAGCGGCCCTCACCCAAATGATCGACACCATTCATCAAGGACAACCGAGCATTCTGCTCGGAACCCAACTAATCGCCAAAGGGCATCACTTTCCAAGCGTGACCCTGGCCATCATCTTAGAAGTCGACCAAGGGTTTTTAAGCGCCGACTTCAGGGCCATTGAAAGAACCGCGCAACTTATTTTACAAACCGGTGGGCGCAGCGGCAGAGAAAACCTACCCGGCCGCGTTTACTTAAGCAGTCGATTACAGGCCTTGCCCGAGCTGCAAGCACTGATCAAAAATGACTACCTTGCCTTCTCCAAAGGCCTGATGACGCAGCGTAAGACTTACCAGCTGCCCCCTTACACTTATCAGGGATTGTTGCGCGCGGATGCTCGAAAACCACACCTGGCCGATCAGTTTCTACGGCGACTGCTTGATCAATATACGGCCCTTGAAGCCGACTGTGAAGTATTAGGACCCACCAGCCCGGTCATGGAACAGCGCGCCGGTTGGTACCGATCACAACTCTTGGTGAATGCAAAAACCCGGCAATCGCGAAATCGCGCCCTGCAACAATTAAGCGAATTACTCACCCGTCATCGAACGCCGACTGTGCGCTGGTCGATCGACGTTGATCCGGTTGATCTTTTTTAGTCATCCGAACAAAGATTGACCAAGAACGTTGTGCAAAGTATTGAGTCATCTTTTAAACTCTTGACATGAACCGAAAATCATCAGCTTCTCAACAACCCGTTAGCCGCTTGTTCAGCTACCTTGCCGGCCTTGTATCCGGGCTCTTCCTCGCCTTTTTATTTTCACTGCTGAGCAGCCAGCAAACGACTGACGCGCCGGTTGCACGCACGCAGCCCATGCCGGCTAAATCGATCGAGCCGAAAGCAGAACGCATTGACTGGTCTTTTTATGACCTCTTTCCAAAGGCAGAGGTTGCAAATGTCGGCGGCTATCAAAGCGCCAAACGCGCGAGCGATCCGAAACCGATTTATCATCTTCAGGCCGGATCTTTCAATGCGCCGCGAGATGCTGATGAACGTCGCGCTGAACTCTTGATGCTCGGTTTAACCGCCTTTATTGAGACCAAGCCCATCAAAGGCGTCACCTGGCATCGGGTCATGATCGGGCCCTTCGAATCCGATACCAACCTGAATCGAGCGCAATCGCTGTTGGCCGCAAACAACTTTGAGTCGATCCCAATTTCAACCAAGCCTTGATTTCTGCCCAGTTCACCACCATCTCATAACCATCGTTGAGGAGCGCCCATGGAGCCGATTAAAGGAACAACTATCTTATGTGTTCGCCGGGGACAAACCGTGGTCATTGGCGGCGATGGTCAGGTCACCCAGGGCGACACGATCATGAAAGGCGATGCTCGCAAAGTCCGGCGCTTGCATCATGGCCAGGTCATTGCGGGCTTTGCGGGCGGGACAGCCGATGCCTTCACGTTGTTCGAACGCTTTGAGGCGCAACTTCAAAAGCACCAAGGCCATCTCGTTCGAGCAGCAGTAGAGCTGGCCAAAGACTGGCGAAGTGACAGAGCGCTGCGCCGACTCGAGGCTTTGCTCATTGTTGCCGACAAGCAGCACTCATTGACCATCACCGGAACCGGTGATGTGATCGAGCCCAGTGATCATATTATGGCGATTGGCTCGGGCGGGCAGTATGCCAAAGCCGCCGCGCTCAGCTTGGTGAAGCATTCTTCGCTCACCGCGGAAGAGATCGTCCGATCGAGTTTAGAAATTGCTGCCGATATTTGCATTTATACCAACACCAACCTGACCATTGAACGGATTGACGGCCAGTAATCAACCAAAAGGATCGCTATGACCAGCATGACCCCACGGGAAATCGTGCATGAATTAGGCAAGCATATCGTTGGCCAAAATGACGCCAAACGTGCTGTAGCTGTTGCCATGCGCAACCGGTGGCGCCGCAAGCAATTGCCTGATGAGCTCCGTGATGAAGTTTATCCCAAAAATATTCTCATGATTGGCCCCACCGGCGTTGGCAAAACCGAAGTAGCCAAGCAATTAGCCGATGGTCTGGGCGTTTATTAAAGTGGAAGCAACCAAGTTCACCGAAGTCGGTTACGTCGGCCGAGATGTCGAGTCAATTATCCGGGACCTCACCGAATCGGCCTTTAAAATGCTCCGCGAGCGCCTGATTCAGGAAGCTAAGCCCCGAGCAGAAGATGCCGCAGAAGAACGCATTCTGGATGTATTATTGCCCCCGGCAAGAGCAGGTGATGACGAGGTCAGCAAAGACTCCTCAACCCGGCAACTACTTCGGAAAAAGCTCCGGGAAGGCGCGTTAGATGATAAGGAAATTGAACTCGAGCTGCAGGCACCGAAAGTCGGGGTTGAGATTATGGCCCCACCCGGTATGGAGGAGATGACCAACCAACTTCAAAGCATGTTCTCAAACCTTTCGCCCAACGCCTCAAAACGGCAAAGGATGTCGGTCAAAGCCGCGCTTAAACAACTTCAGGAAGAAGAAGAGGACTCTAGTCAGGGTTCTGCTAAGACAAGCAACCGTTGAGGCGGTAGAACAAACCGGTATCGTTTTTATTGACGAGATCGACAAGATCGCAAAGAGCTCAGCCCACTCAGGCGGCGACGTGTCCAGAGAAGGCGTTCAGCGCGACCTACTGCCGCTAATTGAGGGGTCAAACGTGACAACCAAGTACGGCGTCATTAAAACCGATCACATTCTGTTTATTGCGTCGGGCGCCTTTCATCTCAGTCAGCCATCGGATTTGATTCCGGAAATGCAGGGTCGATTGCCGATTCGCGTGGAACTCTCGCCGTTGAGTATTGATGACTTCCAAAGGATTCTCGAGGAGCCTGACCATTCCATTACCGAGCAATATCAACATTTACTGCAAACTGAAAATGTTAAACTCGTCTTCACGCAAGACGGCATTCGAGAGATCGCAACCATTGCTTGGCAAGTGAACGAGCGCATAGAAAATATCGGCGCCCGAAGACTGCATACCGTGATCGAAAAATTGCTCGAAGACGTGTCGTTTGATGGACCCGAATTTGCCTTTGAAAACGACTCACAGCAGATCACGATCGATGCTGATTTTGTCAAAACGCAATTATCAGACCTTGCTGCTGACGATGATCTCAGCCGCTATATTCTTTAACTCTAAGGATTTTTCTTGCAACCGCTTGAGATCAAAATTCATCGAAAGTCAGCCGTTTTAGAGCTTCGCTATGCGGGCGAACAATTCAACTTGTCTGCCGAATATCTAAGGGTGCATTCGCCGTCAGCCGAGGTTCAAGGCCACGGACCCGGACAATCCGTCCTGCAGACCGGCAAGAAACTGGTTTCTTTTAAAGACGTCATTCCCCAGGGCCATTACGCGATTCGTATCGAATTTTCGGACGGCCATGACTCTGGCATTTTCAGCTGGGATTACCTGTATGGGCTCGCAACCCACCAAGGCGACTACTGGCAAACCTACCTTGACCGATTGAGCGCAGCCAACGCCTCCAGAGAACCTGCGTTTATTGCGCTCAATTAACCCTGGCCGTTTTCTAAGGTGTACAATAATGGCACTTCGTCTAAAGTCTTAACGTCATGTCAGAAGAACAAACACACTTCGGCTTCGAGCAGGTACCTAAATCGGAAAAAGCCGACCGCGTTGCCGACGTTTTTAGGCAGGTTGCTGGCCAATATGACATCATGAATGACGTGATGTCGCTTGGCAGTCACCGACTGATGAAACGGATGGCGGTCGAGATGACCCGGGCAAGAACTGGCGATACGGTACTCGATCTTGCCGGTGGTACAGGGGATCTTTCCATTCTCCTTTCCAAGCGGGTTGGCCCATCAGGCCAAGTGCTGTTGTGCGACATTAATGCAGACATGCTCAGCGTTGGACGAGACCGCCTAATCGATGCGGGTCACTCAAGCTTCATGTTCGTGCAGGGCGATGCCGAGCAACTCCCGCTACCGGACCAAAGCTTAGATGCTGCCATCATCGGCTTTGGCCTTCGTAATGTGACCGACAAAGATAAGGCTTTAAACGCGATGAGAAAGGCCCTCAAACCTGGCGGCCGCATGGTGATTCTTGAGTTTTCTAAATTAACCAATCCTGCGCTTGCGCCTCTCTATCAAAATTTCTCAGGGTTGTGGCCAAAAATCGGCCAATGGATTACGGGGGACGGCAGCCCCTACCAGTACCTGGTGGAATCCATCGCGATGCACCCAGACCAAGAAACCCTCAAGGTCATGCTGCAATCGGCAGGCTTTGTTGGGGTTGGCTATGACAACTTATTGGGTGGCATCGCAGCAATTCATTATGGTGAAGCACCCTTTCAGGCTGCAGCGACGGCTTCACGCCCGTCTTCGAGCCAGAGCCATGAATGAAACCCCTTAGAATCTCGATTGGCGGCCTCTTAAGGCTTGCCCTCGTGGCCAGCAAATATCGCCTCGATCGATTAACGACCTTGGGCTTGCGGCTACCCTTTTGGTTAACGCTGTTATGCCTTCCCCTCCGCCTAAAACCGGCTCCGAGCGATTGCGTTGGCACCGATTTAAAACTGGCGTTGATTGAACTGGGTCCGGCCTTTATCAAACTCGGGCAATTACTCTCAACAAGACGAGACCTGCTGCCTGAAACTGTGGCCAATGAACTCGCAAGCTTGCAGGATCAGGTTCCCGGCATCGATTCAGCCCAAGCGATGGAAACCATCAAGGCTGGGCTTGGCAACCACTTTGCGACGCACTTTCAAGAGATCAACCCAGAACCACTCGCCTCTGCATCAATTGCTCAGGTCCACGAAGGCACGCTGACCGACGGCACTCAGATTGTCATCAAAATCAGACGGCCCGGCATTAAAGCCCTTGTCCTCAAGGACCTCACGCTGCTTGAAAGCCTTGCGGCGTTGCTTCATAAAACCCTGCCGGATGCCGGCCGCCTGCATCTGTTTCAGATCGTTCAAGATTATCGCCAGGTCATCCTTGCAGAATTGGACTTTGTGCAAGAGGCCGCCAATGCCATCAAACTTCGGGCGTTCTGGTTACCCCGCGGCAAACTGTATGTCCCGAAGGTTTACACGTTGTTTACCCGTGACAATCTGATTGTGATGGAGCGCGTTCATGGCATCGTGATCAGCGAGCGGGATCAATTAATCGCCGCCAAGGTTAATTTAGAGCGCCTGGCGAATTTGGGGGTTGAGATTTTCTTTACCCAGGTTTTTATCGACAACTTCTTCCACGCTGACATGCATCCAGGCAATATTTTGGTAAATATCACGGATCCTGAAAACCCGACTTATATCGCCTTGGATTGCGCCATCATTGGTGTGCTCACTCAGGACGATCGAAACTACCTAGGCCGCAATCTGATCGCTTTCTTCAACGAAGATTACCGCGATATTGCGGAGGCGCATATCGACAGCGGCTGGGTCCCAGACCACATTAATGCCGATGAATTCGAGGCGGTCATCAAACAGGTTTGCGCGCCGCTTTTTGGCAAGACCATGTCTGAAATCGAATTCGGCAAGCTCTTGATTGCGCTGTTCAGCGCGGCGAGGGATTTTGAAATGGAAATCCAGCCTCAGTTGGTACTCCTCCAAAAAACCCTCCTCAACATCGAAGGGATTGGTCGCCACCTTTACGGCGAGCTCGACCTTTGGTCGACCGCGGCGCCATTCATGCAGCGCTGGCGAGCACAAAAGACAAGCTTTCCAGACCTTTTTGCAGAACTCAAACGCCTGACCCCGGACTTGGTTCAAGCACTGCCAAACCTTCCTAGCAACCTGCTACTTGCCCCCGGGAGGGTCGAGATGATGACCGCGTCCCAAAGGCGGCAGAGCCGAAAGCTCACCGAGCTTCAATTCGCCCTGGCACAACAAAGCCAGCGCCAAAGACAGCAATTCGGCCTCTTGCTCGTGAGTCTCGCCGTGATTGCCCTGATGACAACGCGCAGCTTAGGCGGCGATGGTGCACCTGGACTGACTGCTGCCAGCGTCCTCATTGGCGCTTTCGGGCTCCTTCAACTCATCAAAGGAAAAGGATAAACCGATGACCCCAAGCAACGTCTTATCCGCATTGCGTTTTAATGAAACAGGTCTTATTCCAGCGATTGCGGTCGACCACCAAACCGATGCGGTCTTAATGATGGCGTGGATGAACCCCGAAGCGATTGAACGCAGTATTGAAACAGGCCACGCACATTACTTCTCTCGATCCCGACAAACCTTATGGCACAAGGGCGAGCAATCCGGCCATTTCCAAGAGATCAAAAGCCTGCATCTGGACTGTGACGGCGATGTGCTATTATTAAAAGTGCAGCAAGTGGGCGGTATCGCCTGCCACACCGGCCGCGCGCACTGTTTTTATCGGCAATATATTGATGGCCAGTGGACGGAAACCGACCCAATAATCAAAGATCCCTCGGAGATCTACCCTGATGTCTGACACCCTTTTGGAATTATTCGAGGTCATCACCTCAAGACGCAGCGCCGACCCTAAACACTCGTACGTTGCAAGCTTGCACCAAGCCGGGCTCGATAAGATTTTGGAGAAGGTCGGCGAAGAGAGTCTTGAACTGATTCTGGCGGCAAAAAACCAAGTGCCCGATGCAACAACCGAACGCCTGGTCTCAGAAATGGCCGATCTTTGGTTTCACACGCTGGTTTTACTGGCGCATAATGACCTCACACCCGAGGCTGTATTGACCGAACTAAAACGCCGAGAAGGCACCTCTGGCATCGAGGAAAAGAATTCTCGACCCTTAACGAGCGCGGAGTAACCTATGCCTGGACCAACAGAACTGATCATCATTCTCGTCATTTTGCTTGTGGTTTTTGGGACAAAAAAACTGAAAAACATGGGTACTGATCTCGGCTCAGCAATCAAAGGCTTCAAGAACGCCGTATCAGATGAAGACAAACCAGCCGCCACCGAGACCACAGAATTGGACCCGGATGCGACGGATAAAGAAAAGCCTTAACGCATGTTTGACATTGGCTTTCCGGAATTACTAATCATCGGCATTGTGAGTCTCATCGTCATTGGCCCCGAACAGCTGCCTGCAACGATTCGATCTATCGCCCTTTGGATTGGCCGATTCAAGAAAGGGTTCAGTGACCTCCGGTCAGAAATCGAACGCGGCATCGGCGCAGACGAAATCAAGCAGCAGCTCCACAACGAAGCCATTCTGAAGGAAATCGAAAAATCAAAAGCTGCCATTGCTCAAACATCCCGAGACGCCGCAGCGTTTGCGGCGGAACAAACCGCAGCGCTTCGCCAGACCACCAATGTAACTCAGAGCCAGCGGGCACCCGATGACCGATCCGAGTGATCCGCAGGAGGTTGCCAAGGGTCAGCCCTTAATCGAACACCTCATAGAACTACGAAGCCGGTTGTTAAAAATTGCAGGCTTTATCTTCATCGTTTTTGTACCCCTGTTTTTTTTCGCCAACGATATTTACAGCTACGTCTCATCCCCCTTGCGCGCCTTCCTGCCGGAGGGCGCGACCATGATTGCAACCGAAGTGGCATCGCCCTTTTTAACGCCCTTCAAGCTCGCCCTGGTATTGGCTATTTTTATGGCCATTCCGTTCATACTTCATCAGATCTGGGCTTTTGTTGCGCCCGGACTCTATGCCAGTGAAAAGCGGCTCGCGGGGCCCTTGCTCGCATCCAGCATTGTCCTGTTCTACGCCGGCATGGCCTTTGCTTATTTTGTCGTGTTCCCGCTCATTTTTGCCTTTTTTACCAGCATCGCGCCGGAAGGGGTCACGATCATGACCGACATCAATCAATATCTCGATTTCGTTCTGAAGCTATTTTTTGCGTTTGGTATCGCGTTTGAGATTCCGATCGCAACCCTTTTGCTGATATGGTCAGGCGCGACCACCACCGAAAAACTCAAAGAAGAAACGAGCCTTTGTGATTGTCGGGTGCTTTATTGTGGGTATGTTGCTGACGCCACCGGACGTTGTGTCTCAAGTTTTATTGGCCATCCCCATGTGGCTCTTATTCGAGGCCGGCATCATTTTCGGCGATCTCTTGGTCGCCAAAGACCCACCATCGCCATCCTAAGAAGGCCTAAAGGCAGGGCCGCTACTCCGCGGACAGTAAAAAAGTGACCGGCCCGTCATTGGTCAGACTGACTTGCATATCTGCACCAAACCGACCGGTTGCAACGGGCTGCACTAAGGCGGCTTCGCGCACAAAGAACTCAAAAAGCACCTCGGCATCAGCCGGCGGCATGGCCGAGGAGAAAGAGGGCCTCAGGCCTTTTTGGGTATCTGCCGCGAGGGTGAACTGCGAAACGATTAAAAGCCTGCCCCCCACTTGGCCCACGTCTAAATTCATATGCCCCGCAGCATCGTTGAAGATGCGATACCGTAGGATCTTGTTCAACAACTTTTGAGCGACGGCTTGGGTGTCTGATTTATCCAAACCTAGAAACACCAACAGCCCGCGTTCAATTTCACCCACGGTTGCCCCTGCAACGGTGACCGATGCAGCGCTGACCCGCTGAATCAGCGCTTTCATAGCCCGCCTTCGGGGCCCGCATCCAAGCGCTGAGCAAGCGCTTTGGTCGCCCGCAGCAGTGCATCGATCATCGCCGGCTCGGTCGCTGAATGGCCGGCCTCTCTAACAATCATGACCTCACTGCCTGGCCAATGTTCATGCAAGGCGTGCGCAGCAGCCATTGGCGTGAGCACATCAAAACGACCTTGGACAATAATACCTGGAATGTCTTTTAGTTGACCGGCTTGCGCTAAGATTTGGTTCGGCTCGAGGAAACACCCGTTGATCATGTAATGGGTGCCAATGCGGCATCGAGTGAGCGCTCTTTGAGGCGCTGCATAATGGTTGAGCAGCCGGGCATTGGGATGCAGATTCGAACAATGCGCCTCCCAAACCGACCAAGCCTTGGCAGCCGTCATCCGGACTAAATCATTACCGGACGTCATAAGCTCATGATAACTTTCACAGGGCGTCGCCTGATCTAAGTCTAAAATGGGCGCGATGAAGTCCGCCCAATATTCCGGAAAAAAGGCCTTGGCGCCCTCTTTGTAAATCCAATCGATGTCTGCCGGTCGTCCTAGGAAAACCCCGCGCAGAATGAGCCCAAGGACTTGCTTGGGATCGTGTTCGGCGTATGCCAGCGCGAGGGTGCTCCCCCAGCCGCCGCCGAAGACCACCCAAGCCCGGATCTTGAGCAGATCGCGAACCTGCTCAAGGTCGCCAATCAGATTTTGAAGGGTATTGCCTTCGATCTCTCCTTGCGGTGTAGACCGACCCGAACCCCGTTGGTCAACAAGAATAATGCGATAAACCGCTGGGTCAAAGAATCGGCGACTATCAAACTCGCAGCCGCTGCCGGGTCCGCCGTGAAGAAATATAACCGGCAGCCCCGTCTCATTGCCACTCTCATCCACATACAGATTATGCCCAGCATCGACCTGAACACGATGTCGCGCATACGGCTTTATTTCCGGGAACAGTGGCTGCATGTTTTAATCGACTTTAGTCCGAGAGGCGCGTTTTCGCTCATTTTCAGTGAGCAGTTTCTTTCGAAGCTGATTGATTCAGGCGTAATCTCAACAAGCTCATCGTCATCTATGAATTCAACTGCATATTCTAAACTCATTTGGCGGCGTCAGCACAATATTTTCATCCGTGCCCGAGGCCCGAACGTTGGTCAACTGCTTGCCTTTAATCGGGTTAACCGGCAAGTCGTTACCTCGGGTATGAATGCCAATAATCATGCCTTCGTAAATCGCCTCATTCGGGTTAATAAAGAGTCGGCCCCGGGGCTGCAGGTTAAACAAGCTAAAGCCCAAACTCTTGCCGCTCACCATCGAGACCAAGACGCCGTTACGTCTTGAATTAATATCTTCGCCTGAACGCAACCCGTAGTGAGAGAAAACACTACTGATGATACCGCCGCCGGAGGTCAGGGTCATGAATTCCGACCGAAAGCCTATTAAACCGCGCGTTGGGATCACAAAGTCGAGTCGAACCCTGCCCTTTGAATCCGGAACCATATTGCTCAGGTTCCCTTTTCGTGTGCCAATCACTTCCATGATGGCGCCTTGATGCACCTGCTCACAATCAATACTGAGATTTTCGAAGGGCTCATGAATCGCGCCATCAACCTCTTTCAGAATGACTTCCGGGCGAGACACCCCGAGTTCATAGCCTTCCCGGCGCATGGTTTCAATGAGCACCCCCAAATGAAGCTCACCGCGACCAGAAACCACAAACTTATCCGCCGTATCGCCTGGGGTCACTCGCAAAGCCACGTTATATTGCAACTCGAGCGCTAATCGATCTTTTAAATTGCGACTGGTCACAAACTTGCCATCTTGACCGGAAAAAGGCGAGGTGTTGACTTGAAAGGTCATCGAAATGGTCGGTTCATCGACCACGAGCGCCGGCAGCGCGTCCGGTTGATCGACTTGACACAGCGTATCTGAAATCTTCAAGCCATCGATGCCGCAAACACAGACGATATCGCCCGCACTGGCCGACTCGATTTCAACACGGCTCAACCCGGAAAAGCCCATCACCTGAAGAATTCGGCCCTTTTTGATTTGCCCTTCGGCATTGACCACCGAAACACTCTGACCCTTACGAATCTCCCCCCTGGTAATGCGGCCAAGGCCGATAAGTCCGACATAACTGTTGTAGTCCAAAGCACTAATTTGCATCTGCAGCGGACCGTTTTCTTCGACCTTTGGTGGCGGCACCTGATCAACAATCAGATCGAGTAGATAGCTCAAGTCCGAACCCAATTCATCTCGATTCGGACCCGCAACACCTTGCATCGCAGAACCCACAACGACCGGAAAGTCGAGCTGCTCTTCGGTTGCGCCCAATTGATCGAACAATTCAAAGACCTCATCAACCACCCAGTCTGGGCGAGCGCCCTCGCGATCAATTTTATTGACCATCAGAATCGGATTTAGTTTGTTTTCGAAGGCTTTTCGCGTCACAAACCGCGTTTGCGGCATCGGGCCTTCCACAGCGTCAACGAGTAACAAGACCGAGTCGACCATGCTCAAGATACGCTCAACCTCCCCGCCAAAATCAGCGTGTCCTGGGGTATCGACAATATTGATGCGAACGCCGCGCCAATCTAACGCGGTATTTTTCGCTAAGATGGTAATGCCGCGTTCTTTTTCCAGATCATTAGAGTCCATCAACCGCTCGCCGCTTTCATCACCTCGCTGCAGCGCGCCGGCTTGCGATAGCAACTTGTCGATCAAGGTTGTTTTTCCATGGTCAACGTGCGCTATGATAGCGACATTCCGTAGATTCTGAGACATAAAGTGAGATCCGAAAGGGCATAACCGCCGAAGGAGCGGGATTATACTGAAATCCGCCCCCGGTGCGAGGATTCTAAACAACTAGAAAATCAAGGCCCTTCAAAGGATTGGTCGTTGGCATCCAAGACGGGTGATTTTATAAAATTCTGAAGGCAAGAACACGTGCAAAGAATCCATGACGCGCTGACGACAACAGGCGCTTTATTTTGGTGCGAACAAGCCATTTAACGCTCTATTTTGGTGCATTCCGGCCGCCGCTTTACATCAGAATTAAATAAAAATTATATTTATCAAACACTTAACGCCTTGCCGCTCATGGCATAGTCTTTGCTTTTTCTTACCCGAGCAAAGCCGAGTATTGAGGCTTTACCGTTTACAACCCGCGAAGGGTGTGGCTAGCGACGTTGCCAGCGCAGGATCTTCGTTACAAACCTAGGAGATAACTCAACGATGAAGGCAAAACTAGAATATATTTGGCTCGACGGCTATGAGCCCACTCAAAGCTTGCGCAGCAAGACCATGGTCCGATCTGATTTCTCGGGCAAGCTCGAAGATTGCCCAATGTGGGTATTCGACGGCAGCTCAACCGAACAAGCTGAGGGCGGTAACTCAGACTGCCTGCTCAAACCCGTTGCCATCATCCCCGATCCAGATCGCAACAATGGCTATCTTGTGATGACTGAAGTCCTCAACCCCGACGGCTCCGCCCATGTCTCCAATGGTCGGGCAACCATCGATGATGATGACGATGATTTTTGGTTCGGTTTTGAGCAAGAATACTTTTTGTGGGACGTTGACACTAAACTACCTCCTGGCTTTCCTCATGGCGGGTACCCTGGACCCCAAGGGCCTTACTACTGTTCGGTGGGCTGCATCAATGCATTTGGGCGTGATTGTGTTGAAGAACATATGGACATTTGCTTAGAAGCGGGTCTCAACGTTGAAGGTATCAACGGCGAAGTAGCCTGTGGGCAATGGGAATTCCAAATTTTTGCCAAGGGTGCAAAGAAAGCCGGCGATGAATTGTGGCTGGCCCGCTATTTACTGGACCGTACTGGCGAGAAGTTTGGCTATGTTATCAATTGGCATCCTAAGCCACTTGGCGACACAGACTGGAACGGCTCTGGCATGCACGCAAACTTCTCAAACGAAGCGATGCGCACATCAGGCAAAGAAGAAACTTTCACCAAGATTTGTGAGAGCTTTGGCCGCAACATTCAAAGACACATGAGTGTTTATGGCGCAGAGAACGACCAGCGCCTAACGGGTAAGCACGAGACACAGTCTATTGATCAGTTCAGCTATGGCGTCTCTGATCGTGGTGCGAGCATTCGCATCCCGGTTAGCACCGTGGCAGATGGCTGGAAAGGCCGATTAGAAGACCGCAGAACCGCCTCCAACGCGGACCCTTACAAGGTTGCCGCGGCAATCATTAAGACCAGCAAAGAAGCGCTGAGCTGATCCAAACGCTCGGGCACCCCGGCCTCGGGGTACCCGAGCCCTTTAGCCTACCTAGCGCCAAACAAGCCCATCAGGGTTACCCACACGCCCCGCCTATTCAATCGATGCGAGCCCGCGATGCCACTCGCCTTTTTTTTAAGGTCAATCCCCACTTTTCAGATTGATGATGTTTTCCGAGGCCAACACGTAACGCTTAGCGCAGGGCATCTCTGATCGCTAAAGGCTTGGCAAAACGCCCAAATCGCTCAGGGCTCTTCATCCCGCTAAAGGCTTCTTAACCCGCTAAAGGCTCTTCATTCCGCTAAGGGCTTCATCCCGCTAAGGGTTTCATCCCGCTAAAGGCTTCTTCTCCCGCTAAGGGCTTCTTCATCCCGCTAAGGGCTCTTTCATCCCGCTAACGGCTTCATCCGCTAAGGGCTTCTTCATCCGCTCAAGGCTTCACCCGCTAAAGGCTCTTCATCCCGCTAAGGGCTTCCTAACCCGCTAAAGGCTTCACCCGCTAAGGGCTTCATCCGCTAAAGGCTTCTTAACCCGCTAAAGGCTTCTTAACCCGCTAAAGGCTTCTTAACCCGCTAAAGGCTTCTTCTCCCGCTTAGGGCTTCTTCATCCGCTAAGGGCTTCTTCTCCCGCTAAGGGCTCTTTCATCCCGCTAAGGGCTTCTCCCGCTAAGGGCTTCTTCTCCCGCTAAGGGCTCTTTCATCCCGCTAAGGGCTTCTCCCATTCGGGGTGACCCGCCTAATTAAGTTACAGCCGGTCTGCGAGCCACCGACCAACGCGACCCGCGTTCATCTTTGAAACCATATCAAGGCTTCAACAGACACTTCCCTTCGAGCTGGTTTTTTTCTTGACTGGTTTTTTTCTTGACTGGCTTTTTTCTTGACTGGCTTTACGCCACCATATTTTATACTGTTTAAGCCTTCACCCCTCGAACAGCACTATGACCCAGTCCAACCCTCAAAATTTTATTCGCCGCCCTGCTGCTCGCAACAGCGGGACTAACCGCCGCCCAGCAGCAGGCTGATCCCGTCTATAGGTTGCACTTGGTGTCGAGCTTGGGTGAGCCAAGAGTTCAGGCCATTGCTGGCCAGCTGCCTTTCAACGTCCAGGTCAAACCAAGACTCGCAAAAAACCACACCCTCAACATCGAAACCGAGGATGGTCAAATCAGCGCGGCCGCACAGCCGGGGGAAACCATCGTTCAGGATGTCCCGCGCGGACTTCACACCTTCTATTTGGTTGTGAAAGAGCTAAAAACCGGTCAAGAGATCAATCGATCAGCGCCAATCAACCTCGATGTTCGGCGCTACATTGCGCGCCCATAACATTGAGCGCACCAATTTGGTGCGGTAGACTCAAACCCACACACGAACCACACGCTCAAACGGGGTGTTCGGCGCATTGTCAAATTGGTGCGGATCTTGCTTCTAAGACCACATGAATCAGACTTCTCAGCAATCATCACAACAATACCGGCAACTTATGGATCAAACCGCCATCGATAACTTGACCACGGCCGTCTTGCTGCTCGATCGAAACCTTAATCTGATTCGAATCAATCAGTCCGCCGAGAGCCTGTTCGAACTGTCAGAAAAGAGGGCGCTGGAGAAACCCCTATCCTTTAACGTGCCTGGCTGGCTCAAATTCGAGCCTCTGTTGCGTGAAGCACTTAAAAACAATCAACTCTATACCCAAAGACAAGCTCAGATAGAACTGCTTGGAGGCGGACACATTACCGTTGACCTCACCGTCTCGCCACTACCGGAACCCGGAGAAGCTGGCCTGCTCATTGAGGTCATCGCGCTGGATCGATATCTTCGAATCGATCGGGACAACCTCAACCGAGAACACCAAGAAGGCACCCAGCAGATGATTCGGGGGCTCGCCCATGAAATCAAAAATCCGTTAGGCGGCATTCGAGGCTCGGCACAACTGCTGCACGAAGAACTGGTCTCAGGCGAACTCAAAGAATATACCGCCATCATTATCGAGGAGACCGATCGACTAAAAACGCTGGTGGATCGATTACTTGGCCCGAACAAACCGTCGGAGTTTAAACCCGGCAACATCCACGAAATTCTTGAACGGGCGCGGAAACTGATTGAACTCGAAACGCAAACCACGCTCACGATTAATCGAGATTATGATCCTTCGATTCCCGAAACCCTGATGGACCCCGACCTAATCTTCCAAGCGATCCTCAATATCATTCGCAATGCGATGCAATCGCTTGAGAAAACTACGAACGCGACGATTAAATTGGTTACCCGTACAGAACGTCAATTCACCATTGCATCGGTGAGGCATCGCAATGTTTTAAAGGTAGACATCATCGACAACGGGCCAGGCATCCCGGCCGCACTTCGGGACAACCTCTTTATGCCGATGATCACTGGCCGCCCAGACGGCACCGGACTCGGCCTCAGCGTCGCCCACGCCATCGTCCATCGTCACAAGGGCGTCCTTGAGTTCAACTCAGATCGAGGGCGAACCCAATTTAGCTTGATCATTCCTTTGGAGGTTGCCCGATCATGACTGCAATGAATCGAGTCTGGGTCGCAGATGATGAAAAATCAATTCGGTGGGTCCTCGACAAAGCGCTCAGCAAAGAAGGTTTAGATGTGACTTGCTTCAATTCAGCAGAAGCACTCCTTGAAACCTTTAAGACCGAAAAACCCGAAGTAATTATCAGCGATATCCGCATGCACGGCATGGATGGCCTGGCGTTGCTTGCCGAGATCAAACAAACGTGTCCTGACTTACCCGTTATCATCATGACCGCGCATTCGGATTTGGACAGCGCTGTGTCTTCAATTCAGGGTGGCGCGTTCGAATATATCCCCAAACCTTTTGAAGTGGACGAGGCGGTTTCCGTCGTGAAACGGGCTTTGGCCAATCTTCCGGACCGAAATCACAACCCGACCCAACAGGACGATGACCCAACCAATGAGATGATCGGCAAAGCGCCGGCAATGCAGGAGGTCTTTAGAGCCATCGGGCGATTGTCCAGATCCCACGTCACGGTCTTGATTAACGGCCAGTCCGGCACCGGTAAAGAGCTCGTGGCGCACGCCCTACATCGCCATAGCCCAAGACGAGAGTTCCCCTTTGTGGCCCTGAACATGGCCGCCATCCCCAAAGACCTCATTGAATCAGAACTCTTCGGGCACGAAAAGGGCGCCTTTACTGGCGCCAATCAAGTTCGAATCGGTCGTTTTGAGCAAGCCAATGGCGGGACCCTCTTCCTGGATGAAATCGGGGATATGCCCGCAGAAACCCAAACCCGGCTATTACGCGTTTTATCCGACGGCAAATTTTACCGGGTTGGCGGCCATGAACCCAGAACCGCCAATGTCCGAATTATTGCGGCAACCCATCAGAACCTGCAATCGCTGGTGGCGGAGAATCGCTTTAGAGAGGATTTATTTCATCGACTGAACGTGATCCGGCTTCATCTCCCGAATTTAGCAGATCGACGCGAGGACATTCCGCTCCTGCTCGCGCACTTCCTAAAGACCGCGGGCCAAGAGCTCGACGAAGAAAGCAAAATCATGCTGCCAGAAACCTTGCGTTATCTGTGCAGCCTGCCTTGGCCTGGCAACGTGAGGCAACTGGAAAATTTTTGCCGCTGGATTACCGTCATGGCAACTGGCCGAGACGTCCATCTCAGCGATTTACCACCCGAACTTCGGCATCCCGAGGCCGAGACCGAAACCAGCGCAACCGATCAATGGCATCATCTACTGGGCCGGTGGGCTGAAAGCCGATTGCTAGCGAATGATTTAGGAGAAGCCGGCCTGCTGGGCGAGGCGCTACCGTTATTTGAGCGCGTCATGATTGATGCGAGCCTCTCCCATACTTCAGGCCGAAAACGCGATGCCTCGATGCTGCTTGGCTGGGGAAGAAACACCCTAACTCGAAAAATGCAGGAGCTCGATATGGACAGCACCGGTTCAGACGACTGACCATCAGACCGCTTAACAAGGCCCAAAAAAATGCTGAACGTCGTGCTCTTTGAGCCTGAGATCCCCCCAAACACTGGCAACATTATGCGGTTATGCGCCAATACCGGCGCGCGTCTGCACCTGGTTGAGCCCTTAGGGTTTACCTTGGAAGAAAAGCTATTGCGGCGAGCCGCGCTTGATTATCGCGATTTTGCAAGCGTTGAAGTGCATCCAAACTTTCAATCCCTAAAAGCAGGCGCGGGCCAGGCCCGGTTCATTGCCGTCAGCACCAAGGCAACAATCCGGTATGACCAATTTCAGTTCGAGGACAATGACTTTTTAACCTTTGGCCCAGAAACCCGAGGCTTACCAGAAGCCTTATTGTTCTCTGACGCGTTTGCGGCATCGATCACCATCCCAATGCGCCCGGATAGTCGCTCCATCAATCTCTCTAATGCCGCGGCCATTGTCTTGTTCGAGGCTTTTCGTCAGCAGGATTTCGCCAGCTTTCATTGAACTGAAGCGGTCTCTCTTTCGCGCGCCAATTTGGCCTGCTCGTAGAGGGCATCGAAGTTAACCGGCGCCAACATCAGCGGCGGGAAACTGCCTTTTACGATCAGAGAATCGATATTCTCACGGGCATAGGGGAATAAAATATTCGGACAGAAGCTCGCCAACATGTGATCTTTTGCCGCTTCATCCAAACCATCGATCACGAAGATCCCGGCCTGCTGAACTTCCGCTAAATATAGGGTCTTGTCGGATTCATCCTTCGCGGTCAGCGTTAATGACAGGATGACTTCCCACAGACCTGCCTCGATCGCAACATGACGCGCATTGAGGTCGAGATTGACCGACGGCTTCGGCGCTGACCGAAAGCTCGCTGGCGAGCTTGGCGACTCAAACGACACGTCTTTCAGATAAATACGCTGGATGGCAAACTTCGGCTGTTGATCCGCTGCAGCGGTTGACTCACTCATAATGCTCTCCTAATAGTTCATCAAGCAGACCTTCTCGCTCGAGTTGATAGAGCTCATCACAGCCCCCGATATGTTTTTCCCCGATCCAAATCTGAGGTACTGTGTGCGACCCAGCCCGGGCCGTCATGAGACGGCGTTCGGCCTGATCAACATCGACCGGAATTTCCGAATATTCAATTTTCTTAGCGTCCAGTAGCATTTTGGCCCGAATGCAAAAGGGACAAAATCGAGTCGTATAGAGGGATACTTGGGCCATCATTGATCTCCGCCGCCAAGGTTCCGGCGTTATTTAATCACTGGGAGACCGGCGCCGACCCATTCGGTCATCCCGCCGGAAAGTCTTTTCATGTCTGCGAAACCTGCTTTGATCAGCTTGCTGCCAATCGCGCTTGAGTGTTGTCCTATCTTGCAGACCAAGATCACGGGCCGATCCTTATACGTATTCAGTTCGTCCCCTCGGGACGCGTAGCTGGTATAGGGGAAACTAACGGCGCCGGCAATATGACCCGTCGTGTACTCGTTTTTGTCTCGAAGGTCGATGACCACTGCATTACCTTTATTCACCAGGCGCACAAGAGTTTGAGCCGTGATCGATTCACCCCCCTTTTTACGTTCGGTAATAATGAGTGCAACCACCAGGGTAAAAAACAGTCCCACGAGCACAGGATGTTGACTAATAAATTCTATGACTTGCTGCAAAACAACCCGATCCCTTTTTCGACAGGCCCTGATTATACACCTTGGACCCGGGAGGCACTAACCTCCTGCTATATTTATCGCCCAGCCAATAACCGCTAAACTGTTGAACGACCAATCTTGCTCGTTCAACGAAGGCACGCCCATGCAAGCTGCAACCACTTTGATCATCCTGGACGGCTTTGGCCATCGAGAAGAATCCGACGCCAACGCCATAGCACTCGCCAATACCCCATTTCTGGATGCCCTGTATCGAGACGCACCGAACAGCCTTGTTTCTGGCTCAGGCCTCGATGTGGGTCTACCCGAGGGTCAAATGGGCAATTCCGAAGTCGGCCACCTCAACCTCGGCGCCGGTCGAGTGGTTCACCAAGAGTTCACTCGAATCAATGAAGCCATCCAGAATCAAAGCTTTTTTGACAACCCCGTTTTGAACGAAGGTTTTACCAGCCTTGCCCAGTCCGGCCGAACGCTGCACATCCTGGGCCTGCTGTCACCGGGCGGCGTTCATAGCCATGAGGATCAGATTCACGCGGCCATCCGTTCCGCTCATCAACAAGGGGTCAAGCAGATACGGGTGCACGCCTTCCTAGATGGGCGGGACGTCCTCCGAAGTCCGCTACGGCCAGCCTTGAAAAAATAACGGCCTGTCTCGAAACATTGGCGGTTGGTCAAGTTGCCTCCATTACGGGCCGATATTTCGCGATGGATCGAGACAACCGCTGGGACAGAGTGGCGCAAGCCTTCAGTCTAATCGTTGATGCGGATTCAGATTATGCCTTCGACAACCCTATCGAAGCGCTGCAGGCCGCTTACGATAGAGATGAATCCGATGAGTTTGTGAAAGCTACCAGCATCCACATTGACAACAAGCCCGTTACGGTCAAAGACGGCGACGGCGTGTTATTCATGAATTTCAGGGCCGATCGCGCGCGCGAACTCACCGAGGCCTTCGTTGCGACAACCTTTACCGGCTTTGCCCGATCGAAAACCCCGAGCCTCGCGCGGTTTACAACCTTGACCCAATACTCGCAGAGCCTGCCCGTACCCTGCGCGTTTCCACCCGCAACCATCCACAATAGTCTCGGTGAACACCTCTCGCAGCTTGGTTTCAAACAATTACGAATTGCTGAGACTGAAAAATATGCCCATGTCACGTTCTTCTTCTCCTGCGGTCGTGAGCGGCCCTACCCCTTAGAGGACCGAATATTAGTGCCCTCGCCGGATGTCGCAACCTATGATCTAGCGCCCAGCATGAGCGCGCCAGAAGTCACCCGCCGCCTGTGTGAGGCCATTACCCAAGGCGATTACAAACTGATTGTTTGCAACTTCGCCAACGGCGATATGGTGGGGCATACCGGCAATCTCAGCGCAGCGATTCAAGCCGTTGAGGCTCTAGATCAGTGTCTCAGCAAGGTCGTCGCCGCGTCACGTTCGGCAGGTGGTCAAATCCTGATCACAGCCGATCATGGCAACTGCGAACAAATGACCGATAACGCCTCAGGTCAACCCCACACCGCCCACACCTGCGAGCAAGTCCCGCTCATCTATGTCGGCCCGCGCACTGTGAACATCCGGCCTGGCGGGGTGCTGAGCGACCTTGCCCCAACCCTTCTTGATCTTATGGACCTGCCGACCCCCAAAGAAATGACCGGCCAATCTCTTATTCAGATCGATCAAGCGGATAAGGCGCTCAGGCCTTGATGAACCCCAAAACACCTTGCACGCATTGGGTGTTGGGCCTTCTCCTCACGGCTTTGAGCAGCTTGACCTGGAGCCAGAATGCGAATGACGAACAAGCGCTCGAAGCCGAGCTCATTGGGCTCAAACAAAGTCTCAAGCAGGTTGAGGCCGATCAATCCAACATTCGGGCCGATCAACAAGCGCAAAACCGCGCCATTCGAGCCCTCGATGAAAAGATTGCCCGGATTGTAAAACGGCTTAGACACGCCGAAAAAGAGGCGCTGAGCGCCCGAACCCAAACCGAGATGCTCAGACAGCACCAGGTCAGCCTTAAAGAACAGCGCGATGAAAAAAAGCAGCTCATCAAAGAGCACGTCCTGGCTGCCAGTCGACTGGGTAAAAACGGCATGCTGCGGGTGTTGTTAAATCAAGAGGACCCCAACCGGGTGTCTAGAATGTCGCACTATTACCGATACCTGTCTGAAGCAAGGCTCGAGCAAATCGCCGAGTTTGAAGCACTCTTAACGGCGCTCAACGAAAATGAGGCTTTGCTCACACAGGAACTTCAAGCCCTTCAAGCGGCGTCGAGCACGATTACCCAAGAATCTGATGCCCTCAAAGTCAGCCGCACGGAATTGGCAACATCCGAAGCCGACCTACGTGCCGCTTATGCCACAACAGAGGATCAACGAAAGGCGCTTAAGACCAACGAGTCGAACCTCATCGCGCTGCTTGAACAAATCAGACGCAACACCCTTGAACTCCCGAACGCTATCGATTTTGAATCCATGCTAAGCCGGAAAGGGCGCTTAGACTTACCGATTCCTGGCGGCATTCGACACCGATTTGGCGAACGCCGACTCAATGGTCGAGTTCGTTGGGATGGTCTGATGATTGACGCCCCCAATGGCACCAAGGTCAAAGCCATTCATTATGGCCGTGTGGTTTTCGCGGATTGGTTACGCGGCTTTGGACTACTCCTTATTTTAAGGCATAGCGATGGCTTCATGAGCCTGTATGGTCATAATCAAGTCCTGTATCCCGAGGTTGGCGACTGGGTTGTCGCAGGCCAAGCCGTTGCGGAAGTCGGTCAAAGTGGCGGTCAAGCCCAAAGTGGTAGTTATTTCGAAATCCGAGATCAGGGCAAACCGGTTGATCCATTGCTCTGGTGTAGAACAAACGTACAATTAAAGCGTAAAAGCTAAATCGTCACGGCGACATTGCCACCCAAGGACAATCACATGATGTTAAAAATTGTAAGTTTTATACTCGCCCTGAGCTTTGCGATGACCGCTGGCGGCGAAGCAACCCCGACTGAGGCTGAGCCAACCACCAAAGCGAGGCTGCCACTCGAAGAACTCCGTATTTTTGCCGAAGCGTTTGATCGAATCTCGAAGGCCTATGTCGAAGAAGTCGACGACGAAACGCTACTCGAATATGCGATTCAAGGAATGCTTTCGGGTCTCGACCCGCATTCGGCCTATATGGCGGGCAACGAGTTCGAGTCAACTCCAAGAATCAACCACCGGTAATTACGGCGGCCTCGGCATTGAAATTGGCACCGAGGCGGGCGTGATCAAAGTGGTGTCCCCCATCGACGACACGCCAGCCGCCAAAGCTGGCATTCTATCCGGGGATTTGATTATCGAAATTGGCGGGCAATCCATCCGAAGTATCGGGGTGAACGAAGCGGTTGCCATTATGCGCGGGGAGCCGGGCAGCACCGTTACCTTAAGCCTTGTCCGAGAGGGCGAGGCCAATCCCATTGAGGTGACCCTCACCCGAGAAGTAATCAATATTGCCAGCGTTCGCCAGAGATTACTGGCGCCCCATTTTGGCTATGTCAGGGTAGCCCAGTTTCAAGCCGACACGGGCAGCGAAGTCCGTGACGCTATCGACGCCCTTAGCAGCAGCACGCCCTTACACGGGCTCGTGATCGACCTGCGTAACAATCCAGGCGGCGTCTTGCAGGCGGCCGTTGCCCTGTCAGATCTGTTTATCAAAGAGGGGATCATTGTTTATACCGAGGGCCGGTTAGAGAATGCCGCATCAACCTTTCGAGCAACCGAATCGGTCCTGCTCGATGGGGTTCCCCTCGTTGTGCTGGTCAATGAAGGCTCTGCTTCGGCCTCGGAAATTGTGGCTGGCGCATTACAAGATCATAAGCGCGCCCTGGTGATGGGCACTCGAACCTTCGGTAAAGGCTCGGTCCAGACCATTCTTCAATTAACCAGTGATAAGGCCATCAAGCTCACAACGGCGCTCTACTTCACGCCGAATGGGCGTTCAATCCAAGCAGAAGGCATCGTTCCCGACCTCTGGGTAGACCGATCAACCGTCACGAAGCTGAAGTCAAACCCGTTCCGGCTACAAGAGCGCGATCTGCCGGGCCATTTGGATGCGCCAGACAGCGAGTCCGAGCAACCCAACAGTGAGCAGGTCAACGCAGCAGTTGTCGGCAATGATTACCAGCTGAACCAAGCCCTAACGGTCCTCAAGGGCATGCACATCTTAGCGGATGCGCCTTAGACGGCTTAAGCCTTGGTTAGGGCAATGGCGGCGCCCAGGTCCAGAGTGCCTTCGTAAATTGCACGACCCGTAATCACGCCTTGGATACCCCCAACCGATCTTGGCTCAAGCGCGACCAAAGCCTCAATATCAGACAAGGCGTTGATCCCACCTGAGGCAATAATGGGGACCTTGACGGCCTCCGCGAGCGCCACGGTTGCGGACATATTAATGCCACCCATCATGCCGTCACGGTTGATATCGGTATAAATAATGGCAGCGATACCGGCCTGCTCAAATTGTCCCGCAAGGTCTGTCACATTATAATCAGTGATCACTTTCCAGCCCTGTATGGCGACTTTACCGTTCAGACCATCAAGGCCAATGATAATTTTTCCAGGAAAGGCCTGACACATTTCGCCGACAAACGCTGGCGTCTCGACCGCCTTGGTACCCAGCACCAAGTAATCAACGCCGGCGGCCAAATAGGTTTCAATCGTCTCCTCAGAACGAATACCGCCACCCAATTGCAACGTCAGGTCTGGAAATCTTTTAGCAATCTCGACCACGACTGATTGGCTGACATTTTTACCTTCGAGCGCACCGTCCAGATCAACGATGTGCAAACGGGACGCGCCTTGATCCACCCATCGTTGCGCTGTTTCAACCGGGTCATGGCTGTATACCGTCGATTGTTCAAACTTACCCTGCTTTAAGTTGACCACCAGGCCATCTTTTAAATCGATGGCGGGGATCACCTCAAGCATTCACAAGGCTCCTTTGGTAGACGGCAATTGATCCCGCATTCGGGCATCGGGCTCAATGGCCATTCTAAGTGCTCGCCCGAAGGCTTTGAAAACAGTCTCGATTTGATGATGCGCATTGTCGCCGTATAAATTATCAACCTGCAGCGTGATCAGGGCGTGATTCACAAAGCCCTGAAAAAACTCATGGAACAAGTCAACATCAAACTCGCCAACATGCGAGCGAGTAAAAGGCACTCTAAAACTAAGCCCTGGCCGCCCCGACAGATCCACTACGACCCGGGACAAGGCTTCATCCAAGGGCACATAGGCATGGCCATAGCGCTTGATACCGGTTTTATCGCCAAGGGCTTTTGAAAAGGCCTGACCCAATGCAATCCCAATATCCTCAACGGTGTGATGGGCATCAATCTCAAGATCACCCTTTGCAATCACATGCAGGTCGATCAGTCCGTGGCGAGCCACTTGATCCAGCATGTGCTCCAAAAAGGGTAGCCCCGTTGAAAAGCTACGGTCTCCCGTGCCGTCTAAATTGATTTTTGCAGAAATCTGCGTTTCCAACGTATCGCGTTGGATCTCGGCGGTCCTCATAGGACTGACTCCAAAGTTAAAGACGCTTACAAAATCGCGCCGTTGGGTAAATATCGGTTATCGGTATTGCTTTTGATCCAGCGTCGAAACGGGGCTTCAAAAGCGTCGCGCTGCTTGAGTATGGCAACCATGGGGATGACAGGACTCAGTTTGCCCGCTTCCCAGCCAGCCCAATGATGTTCCGACAGGGTGAAAAATCGAATCAACTGCAGGATTTGTTCCGTCGATAAGCCCTCAACGATCTCCCAACTCTGGGCCGGCAGCTTGCCCCAACTGCGCTGAGCATCAAAGCCATTCGCCGCGAGCCCATCCAGACTTTCCAACGCCTCATTCGGCAATTGGTCGAGCAACGCCGTCAGGCCTGCCAACGTCGGCAAATGTCCTGAAGCAGGTTTCCAGACCCCAAGTGTCATAGTTTTGTCCTAAAGCCAATCGCTGTGCGACGCTAATATCCATCGATTCTGGAGCGGGCGACGAGATTCGAACTCGCGACAACCAGCTTGGGAATCCGGAGCTCTACCAACTGAGCTACACCCGCATGCCGCTATTCTGCCAGTATCACAGTCGATTGGCGACGCCTTTTCGCCTCAATTCTTCGCGGTCCGGTGAACCCCGCCGCACCACCGCCTGAACTAAAGCCAATCGGCACTGAGCACAACGCCAAGGCCAAGCATGACTAAGGCGATGCCCTGCCACTCCCGCCTGCTCGGTCGCTCCTTAAAAAAGAGATAGGAAATCAACAGTACAAAAACCAACTCAATCTGTCCGAGGGTTTTCACCACCGCCGCCCGCTCTAAGGTAAACGCCGTAAACCAGCCGATGGAGCCAAGGGCGCTGGTGCAGCCAATGAACCCGGCCAGTCGCCAGTATTTGAAAATTCGGGTGAGCTCGCCCCTCCCACGACGTCCGACGAGCACCAAACAAAAGCAGGTTTGCACCACGACCATCAAGAACAGGGTCAACGCCGCCGCCGCAATGGGTGAGGCAAGCCCCAGCGACAAACTGGCGTCACGGACCAACAGCGAGGTCAGAGAAAACGCCAGCGCTGCCGCAAGCCCCATCACCGCATCACGCCCGAAAAATCCGCCTGACAAGCCCGGCCCACGGGTATTCACCAGGACTAAACCGAGGGTACAAACCATCATACCCAGCAGGGTTAGACCATTCACAATATCGCCAAACAAGGTCAGACCCAGCAGAGCCGTGATGACAATTTCTAGGCGGACATAGGTACTGCCAATGGCAAAGTTGCGCAGGGAAAACAAGCGCACCAAAAGAATCGTTGCAAATATCTGCAAGGCGCCAGCGACGACGACCTTGGCCCCAAAGGCCACTGTGAGCGGTGGTAATGATCTCGATTGAAACAGCCAAAGGAAATAGACCAGAATCAACGGCAGGCCAAATAAGTAGCGCACAAGGGTTGCACTTTCGGCGGAGACAGATTGATTCAACTGCTTCTGAGCCGCCATTCGCACCGACTGCATAGCGGCGGCCAAAACTGTCCAGAAGATCCAGGATTCCAACACTTGAAGCCCTCCAATTCGGGAATCATAAATCGCTGGCTGATCAATCGGTACGAACGCCAACCAAAATTCTCTACGTCGAGCGCAGGACGATGGACCTGCAGCAAGCAGCCTCGGATATGCAGCGGTCCGACGCCCGCAAGCAACCCGACCCAGCCAACCGGACCGAGCATTTTGGTTCGTCTTTCGCGACGTAACCCGTTGATTGCGCTCAGGCGCAAGTGGCTCTGACGTTTGCGCACAGGCTCTGGCACGGGCACGGGCACGGGCACTGGGCACTGGCACTGGCATTTTCTGCCCCTCAACATCAAGACGGGTTGTATAGGGCCGCATTCTATGACCGAAGGCTAGATCAGCCGTTTCGAGCGCCTAGCGTTACAGCGCCTGCACTAACAGCCTTGCTTATCAGGCGGAAACCCGCCTGCGTCTTGGCTTAGCCCAACCCAACGCGAAAGCCCGAATTGATGGGCGCAACCCACCTAATTGAAGGCCGATAATTCGACTGTCCAGACTCAAACAGTCTGGACAATCACAGCCCTCCAAATGCGCTTACAGCGCCTCGAGAATTTTCTCAGCAGAGCTGACCTCAAACGCACCGCCTTGCTCGGCATTTAGCGTCGTAATTTTGCCATCTTCTGCGATGAGCGCATAGCGAGAGGAGCGATGCCCCAAACCAAACCCAGAGCCATCGAGCGTCAGGCCCATCGCAGTCGTGAACTCGCCATTGCCATCTGCTGCCATGACCAATGCTTCAGCATTCTGACTCTTGCCCCAAGCACTCATCACGAAGGCATCATTCACACTCAAGCAAACAATGGCATCAACGCCCTTGGCCAAAATCTTATCTGCATTGACGACAAACCCCAGGCACATGCGCGGCACTACAGGTCGGCGTAAACGCGCCCGGAACGGCAAAAAGAACGACTTTCTTACCCGCAAAGAAGTCGCCGGTGTTCAAGTCTTCGGGACCCTTTTCGCCCATTGTTTTAATCGTTACATTTGGAATCTGATCACCCACCGATACTGCCATTTTGAACTCCATTCATAAATTGTTAAACAGCGCCCAGTCTCTAACGAACCTCGTGTGAGTGCAAGTTTAAATGCGATCAAGGCGGTGCGTCAAACGGTTAATCTGGGTAGGCTCGGGTTCGCCTTTAACACAACGCCGGGGTCAATCCTGAGCCGGCTTAAACGCGTAATTCATTGTGTTTAAAACCGGGGAAGCAGCCTGATTAACGGTCGCCTTCAAAGCGGTTCTCACAGCGCCAGGCTTTCCATCGACAAGTGCGACCGCATCATCGCGAGCCGTGCGATGCCCCGGCACTCGGACCCCGCATCCCGGGAAGAGGCGCCCTGCTCGTTCCAGCGTGGCGCTAAGGCGAGCTTTCTTTTTAGCTGCTAATCTAACCCAACGCGCAAATTTCTCCAGACGTCTGGTGATCGATGAAATGAAAGAGACCAGACAGACCCTACGACCGACAGGACGATGATGTGATATGACAACATCCGGATATCAAACCTACCTGCACGAAAAGACTAACCGAGATCTCTCGGTGATTCCCGGCACTTACGGCTTACCATTGATTGGTCAAACCTTTGACTTCATGAACGATAACGTCAAAATGATGCTGAATAACTACCAAAACTATGGTCCGGTATTTCGCACGTCTATTGCGTTTCGAAATATTGTGAGCACGGTAGGCCCAGATTTTACCAGGCAGGTCACCTTGGACCAAAACAAGGTCTTCTCGTCACGCGCGGGCTGGGAAGGCATGGTGGGAACGTTTTTTCAGGGCAGTCTGATTGTGCAGGACTTTGACGATCACCGCATGCAACGGCGGTTGATGCAAACTGCTTTCAAGGCAGAGTCACTCCACGGGTATATCGACGACATGAACAGCATTATTCGGTCCGTCCAGACCGAGTGGCCAACAGCGCAACCCATGCTGTTCTATCCAGCCGTCAAAACACTATTACTGGATATCGCGGCCAAAGTATTCCTGGGCACGCAACTGGACCAAGAAAGCGACCGAATCAACAACGCGTTTATTGATTTTGCCAATGGCGCAACCAGTATCGTCAAGAAAGACTGGGCCCGGATTCTTGTACCATAAGGGACTGAAGGGCCGACATGTACTCGAAGACTTTATTCGACAACGCATTGAAAAAAAGCGCTATGGCGACGGCAATGATATGTTCAGCCACTTTTGCCGCGAAAAGAATGAAGCAGGAGACTATTTTAGCGAGCAAGAAATTACGGACCATATGCTGTTCCTGTTATTCGCAGCCCATGACACCACCACCAGCGCGCTGACCATGGCCATGCATTTACTGGCCGGGCATCAGGCGTGGCAGGCAGAACTGCGCCAAGCGCTTCGCGCCATCGATGCCGAGACGCCAAGCTTTGAGCACCTCGGCAGCAAAATCCCATTACTGGATTACACTTTTAAGGAAGTGTTACGGATGTATCCGCCCGTCCCCGGCGTGATCCGCCGCACAATCCGGCCTTGCGACATCGGCGGCTTTGAGATTCCCGCTCACACCATGGTATCGACCTCTATCTCAGCAACCCACTACCTTGAAGAATACTGGCAGAAACCCAAGACGTTTGATCCCATGCGCTTTTCTGACGCGCGCCAAGAGCACAAACAGCATAAGTTTTTATGGGCCCCTTTCGGTGGTGGCGGACACAAGTGCATCGGTATGCATTTCGCAGACATGCTGTTTAAGTCGGTGTTGTTTAACGTTCTTAAAAATCACCGTGTTCGCTTCGCGGACGCGTCTCAGGCTGACGGTAAAATCTTGTACGTGCCCTTCACCCGGCCCAAAGACCATTTACCCTTAGTGCTGATCCCAGAGCCTTGATCGCGCTGCCCCGAGATGATCAGCGCAAGCCCGAAAACTCAAAATAGATTTAGGAACCTTGCCAGAAAATTCTAACGTGGCAAGGAAGAATTCGAGGCCCAGCGCAGTTCCTAAGACAACCCTCGGGCGCAGGTCACGATCCCGCGTTCTGCACTGCCAGAATCGCCGCACCCCGTTACCCGTTGTTTTGAGCGCCCGTAAAATACGATTAGGACCGCAAGGATGACGCCTCAATACGGGCAAGGCAACGGGTTCGCCGGCGTCGCAAACCAAGAAGTGGCGCTCAGGATCCACCTGAAACAAAACCTCAATCTGACTGTCTGGGATGCATCACCGCGCCGTCGGGCGCAATACTGAACAATATAAGCCTTGCGGACGTCATGGGTGACATTTGGCCCGGTTCGATGGGGGCGTTAACGACGAAAAAACCACAACATCACCCACGTCGGCTTCAACCGCCTCAATCGGCAAACTGGCCTGATCTGCCTCGGTCAAACATTGATAACCTAGGTCCGTCACCCAATGCTCAAGGGTTCCGGATTGGTGCAACCCGGACACCACCCAAGGGGCAACCATTATCAAGGGTTGCCGGCGTCAGCGGAATCCAACAGGTGAGGTAATTTTCGGGCTGCACAAACGTGTAGCCATTGTCTTGATGCCAGGGAAATTCCAGAGGATTTTTCAGGCTTCTTATAGACCAGTTGGTCCCAATATAACCGGGCGCTTGGCCCAATCAAATCCCGACAAAGATCAACCAAAGGGGACTGAAACACAAAGCGCCGGGCCGCAAGCGACTGCTTCACAATATGAATCGTAAAGGTGATCTCGCCAGCACGATTGATCAAGAAGTGTCCTTCATGTTGATCTCGAAGCTGTTGTTCGCGGGCGGCTTCTAAAGCATCGGCATCGGCAAGCAAGGCCGCAATGGCCGACTTTGGAATCACATCTTTGAGTAAAAAATATCCATCTCGGCGCCACTGCTCAGCTTGCTTTTCGGTAATACAATGGTAGGGCGGGGGTCGTCTCGGGCCATTTAAAACCGAGGCTTCTGTCATCTTTTCTCATATGCTTCCGACCTCAGCGACTTGAAACAGCTCAAGCGCACTGATCGCTTGGGCCAGAGCATAGTCTTTGTCTGTCAATTGATTCCCGGCATCATGGGTTGTCAGGGTAATCTCATACCACATTATAAACATTCCGCCACTCCGGATGATGCCCTTGCGCTTCAGCAATATCAGCAACTGATTTCATAAAATCGAAATGCCATTTTGAGTCGACAAACCGCAGTCGAACCCTGTAATTTCCCGCTCACTTCACGCCATGCCATTATCCACCTCCTATCTTGCCACAATCAAAACAGAATCCCTCAACAGACTCAATCCGAACGGCGCTAATCCTGTTAAACTCTTTGCATGAGAGAAACGAATCAGCCCCTACCGGCACTCGGCGATATCCCACGACCGGAATACCCAAGACCCATCATGACCCGGCCAAACTGGTTAAATCTAAACGGTCTATGGCAGTTTAAAGCCGACCCAGATCAGGTTGGACAAGCGCAGGCCTGGCTCAAAAACTGCCATCCCCTAGCGTCATCAACGTTCCCTTTGCCGCCCGGCACCAAAGCCAGTGGCGCTGAATGCCCTGAAGACTGTCAATCGGTTTGGTATGAACGGACACTGCCAGAACTGGCCTGGTCGAGTGAGGAAACGCTTCTGCATATTGGGGCCTCAGACCACGCCACAACGATCGGATTAATGGCCAACACGTTGCCGATCATCGCGGCGGCTACGCACCGATCACGGTCAATATCCAAACCGTTTTTTAAAACCGCCAAACAACCGCATTGTTGTGCGGGTCAATGACACGCGCTCTTGGCAGCAACCGCGCGGCAAACAGGCTGGCGACACCCGCTGGCCAATCGACTATGACCCGATTATCGGATCTGGCAGACGGTTTGGCTTGAACCCGCGCCCTCGGTTCGGATCAACGTCATTCACTACCGATACGACCTTGCGCAACAGAACCTCACCATCATCACCGGCTCTCCAAGCACACCGATGCTGAGATCGAGATTGAAATCACCGACCCGACCGGCCAAGTCCTGTTGCGTTCGGACAAGCGCACAAGGTCGGTCAGAGACCAGTCAAACTATACAGATTCCGAGGCCCCGCCTTTGGCATCCCCAGGACCCTTATTTATACTCAGTCAAAATACGGTTACTTGATGATGGCGCGGAACAAGACTGTGTGAAAGCTATACCGGTCCTTCGAAGTCTTGCGGTCGCAGACCAAAACATTCTACTTCAACGGTGAAACCCTTTATTTACGCGGCATCCTTGACCAAGGTTTATTTCCCAGACGGCTGGTACACCGCCACCACCGATGACGAACTCAAAAAGGACATTGAACTGACCCCCTGGAACTCGGCTTTAACCTCGCTCGAAAACACCAGAAATTCGAAGATCCCCGCTATCTCTACTGGGCGGACCAACTCGGCCTGATGGTCTGGAATGAGATGCCCTCAGGACGAATATTTTCCCAGGCCTTAATAGCGGATCTCACCGACGAATGGATGGCATTGATTCATCGGGATCAAGCGCACCCTTGCGTCATCGGTTGGGTGCCCTTTAATGAGTCCTGGGGCCTATGGCATCAAAGCACTCGAGGTGAGCAGAGACACTTTGCCGATGCGATCTATCATCTCACCAAAGCGCTGGACCCAACGCGACCCGGTCATCACAACGACGGCTGGGATACTCAACCGGCGACTATTGGACCTTGCATCTTTACGAGACCACCGCTGAAACCCTTCAAAACCGACTGGCGAGCCTAACAGGCAATCCCAGCCCAGTCGATTCATGACGGCCCGAACCCGAGAGCCGGCGCCCTAGCGGCGCGGATCCCTGTCATCTGCCTTTGTTACTGACCGAATGCGGCGGCATCGGCTTGGTGGCAGACTCTGAAGCAGATCAGGGCGACGCTTTTTTTTATGGCGACATGCCGAAAGACACCGCGGCGTTTTTAAGCCGGACTGCCGAGCTTCTAAAACGCCATCGATGCAACCCCGCGTCTGCGCGGGTTTGTTTGGACCCAACTGACCGATGTGCAACAGGAGATCAACGGCTTACTCGATTTTCAGCGGCAGCCTAAAGTTCCGTTGCAAACCCTCAGGCACTTAATTGAACAAACTGGTTTAGGAAGACCCATCCCATGACCCGTGACCCATGATTTACAGCAGCTATGCAAGGCACAGGGCACCGCGCAGATCTCCGTAAGCAAAGCCGGCGAACTCATCTTTGATCAACGCTATATCGACAGTCCAATTGATGTGTTTGCGGTGCAAAAGGGCATCGTTTCAATTCTAATCGGTATCGCCGAAGCGCGTTATTTCTCGAACGGGTCGATGCGATGAATCACATTATTGATCCCGAATGGACCCAGCTATCGAAACCCGATGAGGCCAGTCTGACGGTTGAGATTTTAATGAACATGACAACCGCATGGATGAGACGCTTCGCCAGCCAAGGCCAGACTGGCACAGACTGGGCCTACAATAATGTCGCCTATCAAAAACTCAAAGAAGCCCTGGACCGTTCAAACCGGCCTAGAACTCAACACGCTACACCAGCAATGGTTATTTGAGCCTCTCGGCATCACGGGACTCCAGTTGGATTACCCCGGCCGGAAGATGATGCGGGTCACGCGTTTTTCGGCGCTACAAACCACCGCCGATGCCCTACGCCGAGTCGGCGAGGCACTACTGCAAGATCAACTGGTTGATTCTTTTTATCGCGAGGCCCTAGGCACACCCAGCAGCAGTACCAATCCCGCTGGCACCTGCTCTGGTGGAACAATCAGGCCCAGACCCACATGCGTCCGGGGGTGGAGCAGATCTTTCCAAAACCGCTGGCTGCCCATGCGCCGAGCTGATCTCATTAGCGCACGCGGCGCGGGCGGGAATCACTTATCCATTTCTGCAGACCTTGATCTGGTCATCGCACAAACCATCGACCCACATCCAAGCGCACGCCCCCAACCGGTCATCAAAAAACCTTCTGGGATTTGATCCAGCGCTTGTAAGGCTTACGCCCAGACGCAACAAACCCAAAGCCATGAGCCAGACCTTGGATCGTCCCGGGAAAGGGTGCCCCAAAGAATGCGCCCTGATCGCCGTTGTCGCAAAATATCAGATTATGCTAGCCTCTCGACTATCTTCACAATTCGCCGGAGTTACAGATGGATCTCTCCTACGGTCCTGAGTACAACGATTTTCGCGCAGAGGTCCAAGCCTTTGTCGCCGCCAATATCGACCAACAAACTAAGCCCGGGGATGGCCCTCGAAGCCAAGCCGTGCAAGCCTGGCAGGCCAAACTGATCGCCAATGGTTATCACTCCCGCACGATACCGAGAGACTACGGCGGCTATGGCGCTGACCCAGACATCATAAAACCAAGGATCATTGCAGAGGAATTCAGCGCCGCCCAAATGAACACGGGCTTCAGCGGCCAAGGCATCAGCATGCTAACGCCGGTGCTATTAGAGCTGGGCACCGAGGCCCAAAAAACAGCAATTTATTCGAAAGACCATTCATGGCGAACTCATTTGGTGTCCAGGGTTATTCTGAACCCGGCGCGGCAGTGACCTTGCTAGCCTCACCACCAAAGCGGAACTCGACGGCGATGAGTGGGTCATCAATGGTCAGAAAATCTGGACCAGCACGGCGCACATCAGCGATTGGATTTTTTGCCTGTTAGAACAGAGCCCGAGGCGCCAAAGCACCAAGGCATCTCCTTTCTGCTTTTTGACATGAACACGCCCGGCATTGAAGTCAGACGCTTGTGGATATGACCGGCGCTGCCAATTTCAACGAAGTCTTTTTTACCGATGTGCGCGTTCCTAAAGATCAGATCGTCGGACAACGGGGGACAAGGCTGGCAGGTTGCCAATGCCATCTTAGGTCATGAACGGGGCTCATTAGCGCCGCCGGACGCGGCCATGGCCCGGATCACCGGCGTGATTCGATTGATGCAGCAAGAAACCATCAGCGGTGAACGGGCCATCGATAACCCCATTTTCAGAGACCGCCTCATGAAACTGCAGGGTCGGGTGATGGCCATGCAATACAACGACATGCGCTTGTTATCGGCGCGGATTAACAAAAATCAAGACACTAAGCTTGCGGGCATGGTTGTCAAACTGATCGGGACAGAAACTTAGGCATGAGATTGAATGCCTTGGCATTGACGTCTTGGGCGAAATTGGCCTGAGCTATGAAGACAACCCCTATTTGCGGGGTAACGGTTCCTGGGCAAATACAGTATATGTACTTCTTAGGGCTCATTATTGGCGGCGGCACGTCCCAGATTCAAAAACATCATCAGCGAACGCGGTCTTGGTATGCCAAAGGAACCTAAAATCGCGGCACCGGGGGTATAATGGAATTCGGACTCTCTCAAGAACAAGGTCTACTTCAAGACAGTATTGCGCGGTTTGTAAAGGATCAAGTGAGCCTCGAAACCGTCCGTGCGGTCGCGGAGGATCCCAACTTAGATCAATCAGTTTGGACTGGCCTGTCAGAGCTCGGCCTAGCCGGACTCATCATCCCCGAGACCCACGGCGGCGTCGGCTTAGGATTACTCGATGCGGTGGTGGTTGCTGAAACACTCGGCTACCATATAACGCCTGGCCCCTTTCTCAGCACCGCAATTATGCGCCAACGCTCTTAATGGCGGCCAATAAAACAGACCGATTGGCCGATATTGCGGCCGGGCGTTGTCGGGTTGGGATCGCGTTATCTGAGGCGATCGGCGCAAGGCTCGACGCCGGAATATCGGTGTCGGCGATCGACTCAACGGTTAAAGCACTCTTTGCGCTCGATGCCATGGCCTATGCGTACCTTGTGAATGGTCCCAATCAAAGCCTGTATTGGGTCGATTCAAAGGATCCAGGCCTCACTCGAACGTTACTCACCACCATCGACAAAACCGGACTATCTGCGAGCTTAAACTCGATCAGGCAGAAGCCGGTGTTAATAGCAGATGCGCCAGAGGTGCTTCAGACGGGCCTAGACGCGGGCCGAATGGCGCAAGCGGCTGATTCTCTGGGCGCTGCCCAATGCATGCTAGATCAAGCGGTTGTTTATGCCGGTCAACGCGAACAATTCAATCGGGTGATTGCCTCCTTCCAGGCTGTCAAACACATGTGCCGCAGAAATGGCGTCTCAGCTAGAGCCCTGCCGGGCGCTTGTTTGGTACGGCGGGCATGCGCTTATCGGAAGGCAATGACAATGCACGCTTAACGGTTTGTCATGCCAACGCCCATTTATCTGAGGTCGCACAGTTCGTGGCCAGGACCAGCACCGAGGTCCATGGCGGCATGGGCTTTACCGATTTGGTCGGCCTGCACTACTGGTTCAAACGCATTGGCGCTAATCGGCAGTTGCTCGGCTCACCAGAGCTGGTTAGGGAAGAAGCCGCTCGCATTCAGATGCTTGTGGCTTAATGGCCTAAAATTAGACAATATCCTTTAGCGAAGGTCTTGACGAAGAGACTCATGCTATGGGTCCGAAGAATGGATCCAACGGCAGCTCAAAACCTAATAACCGCCTCTCCCAGATATTATCGGTCAAATTAAACTTGAATAGTTTTATTCAAAAAAGCGCTTTTTTAAGCCTAATCCTTGGGTTGCTCGCGGGCGTCTGCCTATTTTCATGGAGCCTGCTCAGCGATTGGAACGAGGTGTCCAAGCGCGTGCTCGCCGAGAACCAGCAAACATTAGAATTACTATTACCAATCTATGTTGACCTCGACAACGACAATCCAGACCGAGCGCTTGAACGCCGCACTCACCCGGTTGCTCGAACATTCAGCTTTCAATCGCGTTCTTCTCCAGCGCGGCGCCGAGCCTGCCTACCGCCGCAAGCCTGCGAAAAAAATCACCGTCAGGCCCATTCTTGATCTGCTCTCGCCACAATTGATCGAGTTACAAGTCACCGATATTTCAGGTAGCAAGGATCAAGCCCCGATGCGCCTGTCAGCGACGCTGCAAGCCCATCGTGCCTTCGAACCATTTGTCGCGCGTCAATGGCAGCTTGCTCGGATGGGCCTAACCCGAACGCTGATCATCATATTAATCGTGATTCTGACCTTCGAATTCATTGCAATTACGTCCTATGCGCGCACTCGGACAACGCTTGGCGCGAGACGGGTCAGAACTCAGCTTTTTGCAGAGGATATCCGAGGCGAGGCGGCGAAATCAAACAACTCACTCGAGCCTTTAATCAGCGCGTTGAAAACATTTTCAGGTTGCAACACGAAAACCAAAGCCTCGTTGCCGCACTGAGGCCTCACCAGATTGCTGTTTAATTATCGACCTAGAGTCTGGCTCGTTCTCTTTTCCAATGCGGCTGCAGAACAACTTCTTGGAAGAACCAAAGCCGAATGTGAAACCAAACCCATCTGGGACCTTTGGAATCGAGGCCGCGCGGAGTTTGAAAGCGATGCTAAAGCGGCCCAGCAGATGCTGGGCCAGTCCTTTCGATTCATCATAGAGCCCGACCGCCCTGACGAAACCCGCATCACCATAGAAAGCCCACATGACGACTTTTAATCTCGATGGTGAGCTTCGAGGACTCATTTTTGCCCGCGACATCAGCGAGCGAGGCGCCCTGTTACAACGGGTCCGCCGACAATCAAAAAGTCAAAGCCATTCGAACGTTAGCCGGCGGGCTTGCGCACGATTTGAACAACCGCATTCAGATTGCAGCAGGGCACCTAGACCTGATCGATGCCGAGCAACTCTCAGCGCCCCATCAACAGTCTCTGCTCACGGCTCGTCAAGCGATCCTGCGCAGCGCCCAACCCATTGACCAAATGCTGCGCTATTCAGAGCAGAAAGCATTGGCCACGTCCCCCCTGAACCTCTCTATTTGCTTAGAGGGCCATCGCGACATGCTGGCCCAGGCTGCAGCGCCCTGCCAACTTGACTTGAAAT